>NZMV01000014.1 GCA_002694645.1 Crocinitomicaceae bacterium
GTTTTTGCAAGATCATTTTTAAAAAAAGCAAGAGCTTCTTCTTTAGAAGAACAATTATTCAATCTGTTAATGGTTTTTTCAAAAAGAACTGCATCTCCATTAAACAGGTTTTGTGTCAGAAGAAATCTTTCGTTAAGCCCTATCTCCTTAGTCAGGTCTAGNATTTTTTGCTCTCCAAACTGATCTGCAAGGGTTGTTTGTGATTGAGAGAGTATNTCATTTACACTTCTTCTTTCTTCATCTATTTTTTTCTTCTGCTTGGTTTCTTCTGCCTTAGTCTCTATNATTTCTTCAAATTCTTCAATTTCNATCGCGTCAATTAAGTTTGTTTGATTTTTNTCACCCAAATCAANTTCCTCATTGATTTCTTGATTTAANCTTGCTGATATNCGGTGTTTGAAAATAATTAATTCCTCATGAAGNGAATAACAAATAGAAATAACACCCTGAATATCTGATTCATTTTGTTTTAANTCAGCAATTTTAGTNGTTAATTCTTGCAGAATAATNTCAATGTTTTTTGTATCAATGTCTTCCATATTTAACACTTATCTTTGCAAGATTGATTTTTTTTAAAAACCATTCACATTGTTAAAGTTGTATTTTTCAACATAACATTTTGATTAATTTTCACGTTACACCTCTATAAATTTGGCCATTGCATATCAATAGTTCATATTCAATTAAAGAAATTTCCCAAATTATGGGAGGTAAATATGAAGGAAATGTAAATTTCAAAGTGGCTAGTATCTGTTTTGATTCAAGATTAATTTTTAATGAAACAAATGGGCTTTTTATAGCTATTAAAACAACAAAAAATGATGGTCATAAATTCATTAGAGAAGCATANGAAAAAGGGATAAGGTGTTTCGTTACTGAAAGGCCCCCCNAAAAAAAAGAAAAAGATGCATCATATATCATTGTAAAAGACAGTATTTTATCCATCCAAAAATGGGCTAAACATCACAGACAAAAATTTAAAATTCCCATATTAGCTATTTCTGGAAGTTACGGTAAAACCATCNTTAAGGAATGGATTTTTCATTTTACAAAATCAACCTATAATGTAATTAGAAGCCCAAAGAGCTATAATTCTAAACTTGGTGTAGCATTATCCGTTTTGATGCTTACCGATAAACATGAATTAGGAATTTTTGAGCTAGGAATATCAGAACCTGGTGAGATGGATGTACTTAAATCAATGACACAACCAACTCATGTCATTATCACCAATATATCAACGGCCCATATCGAAAATTTTGAAAATAAATCACAACTCGTAAAAGAGAAGGAGAAGTTAATAATTAAAAATAATACCATCTACTATAAAAAAGGGGATATTCCAGCNTGGCAGAAAAAAATCGTGGAAGAAGGTCAANAAATTACCNTTGAGTCTAATGGCAAAAAAAGAACTTTCACCATTCCATTCAAAGACGAAATTTCAGCCTACAATTTTAATCACTGCTTAGCTTTTTTAGATATAATTCATGTAAGAGAAGAAAACATAAGAAAATTAAGTCCATTCCTCCCNAAAATTTCCTCAAGACTAGAAAAAAAGAGCGGGATTAATAATTCTACACTAATTAATGACACTTACAGTCACGACCACTCTTCTATTTTCCATGGTCTTGAAACNCTTAAAGCTGAATCCGGAAAAGGTCATACTACATTTATTTATGNAAATGATCAACATNTAAAAACAAAAGAAAGTAACGAAATTATGAATTGGGTTAANAAATTTGAAATATCGCAATTCATAGCAATAGGTGCTAATTTAAAACACATTAAATCACAGTTAAGACAAAATGACTTTCAGTTCAACAACTTAAATGAATTTGATGCCTTTTTTGAAAACCTAAATATATACAACCATCATGTCTTNTTGAANGGAAATAANAAGTCAACCGCTCAGAAAATTAATGAAAAGATTGAGGCCAAAAAACATGAAACTGTTCTTGAAATTAACCTTAATCATGTAGAGAATAATTTTACATTTTACAAAAATTTAATTTCAAAGAATACTAAAATTCTAGCCATGATAAAGGCAGCTGGGTATGGNGCAGGATTAATTGAAATTGGGAAAAAATTAGAGTTTTGTAATGTTGATTTCTTGGGTGTTGCTTACGTAGATGAAGGCGTTGAACTAAGAAAAAANGGAATAGCGAAACCCATCTTAGTTATGAACCCGAGTGTAGGCTCTTTTAATACGCTTATAAACCACNATTTAACACCTGCTATACATGATTTAAATCAATTGAACTCATTTACCGGAAAGTTGATTGATTTAAATGTAAATGCTTACCCNGTACATTTGAAATTAAACTCTGGTATGAATCGATTAGGTTTTTCAGAANATGAAATTGATTCTCTGATTACATTTTTACAAAGTCAACCTGAAATTAAAGTAGAAGGNATTTTCAGTCATCTTTTTGCTAGTGATAACAAAGAAGGAGAAAGTCAAACCTTGGGTCAAATACAAAATTTCAAATTAAGTTGTGAAAAAATTGAAGGTAGTTTAAGAATCAATACCATTAAGCATATCTTAAATACAGCAGGGATTGAGCGATACGCTGATTATCAGTTTAATATGGTNAGGCTCGGCATAGGNCTCTATGGNATTTCTTCCAACTATGATCTTAAACCTATNGCCACTCTTACTTCNACTGTTTCTAAAATAAGAGAAATTGAATCTGAAGAGTTTATAGGTTACGGTTTAACAAATGTGACTAAGAAAAAAACAAAAATTGCTATTATTCCTCTAGGCTATGCTGATGGTTTCGCAAGAGCTCTTGGAAATGGAAAAGGCAGTATGATGATCAAAAATAAACTCATCCCTACTATAGGCAATGTTTGTATGGATATGACTTTTCTTGATGTAACCAACCTTAATATTAANGAAGGAGATCGAGTTGAAGTCTTCGGACCCAATAGAAAAATAGAAGATTTAGCTAAAGAGGCTTACACTATNCCATATGAAATATTGAGTTGTATTTCTCAACGTGTAGTAAGGGTATATGAAAAAGACTAATGAAAAGAAAATTTGTTTCTAATTTAATATTAGTATTGGTCCTTAATTTCATTATTAAGCCATTCTATATTCTTGGNATAGATGCGGAAATTTTAAAAATTACAGAGCTAAATAATGCAGGTACCTACGGAACTTATTTTTCTCTTTTAAGTCTATCATTCGTTTTCAATATATTTCTTGACTTAGGTATAAATAACTACAACACTCGAAATATTGCAAGAGATAATAATAAGATACATGGTGAACTAAATGGGAATTTATCACTTAAGCTTGCGTTATCTTTCATTTATATACTTCTTTTATTTTCTGTAGGAATTATATTTTCATATAACTGGTATGAAATTAAATGGCTAATAGTTATAGGNTTTAATCAGATTTTAGTAGCTNTCATTCTATTTATGAGGTCAAATTTATCTGCTCTTTTCTTNTTAAAAGAAGATAGCTTCATNTCTGTTCTTGATCGTATAATCTTAATACTATTTTGTGGCTATTTTTTATGGGCTGGNACTACTAACACGNTGATCACCATTGAGTTTTTCATTCTATCTCAAACATTAGCATATACGCTTACCCTAATTATATGTATTGCCATTTTAAAAAATAAAATCCGTGAGTTTAAACTTCATTGGAACATTCCTTTTTTTAAATCTACGATTCAAAAAAGTCTTCCATATGCCCTGTTGATCTTTCTAATGTCCATATACTACTACTCAGATGTTGTAATGATTGAAAGGATGAAAAATAATTATGAAGCTGTAAGTTATGCTCACGGTTATCGATTTTTTATGGCTTTTAANATGGTTGGTTATTTATTTGCAGGTTTATTATTNCCAGTTTTTTCTAAAATGATTAAGGAAGGAAATAATNTAAGCNCTATAACTTGGCTATCNTTTAGGTTAATTTTTTTAATCGCAATTCTAATTTGTGCTTCAATTTGGCCNATAAAAGATGAATTATTGTTTTGGAGGTATGAAATAATAGGAGATAATTTATTGCACTCCTCAAAAACTTTTGGCTGGCTGTTATTGTCGTTTATTGCCATATCATGCAATTATATTTTNGGTACGTTACTGACAGCTAATGGGAGTTTAAAGCAGTTAAATATCATGGCTTTTACAGGCGTATTTATCAACTTATTTCTAAATATGATACTNATACCAGAATATGGTTCAGAGGGAGCTGCTTTTGCGAGTTTAATCACCCAATTATTTACTCTTTTTTCTCAAATAATAATCAGTTATAGACAATTTCATTTTCAACTATTTCATGTAGGAGGCATTCAACTTTTAGCGTTTATAATTTTGACTTGCATAACAAGTTACACAATACATTACTTAAATTTATTTTCGACCATCTGGTATATAAATATNATTACTACTCTTATTGTAGGAGGTGTTTTTAGTTTAATACTAAGATTAGTGTCAATTAAAGATATTTTTAAACTTGTAAAATCNCACCAAAATGAACTCATTTAATTATTTGTTCACAATACGTCTAAAAGTTACATTTGCAAACCTAAATTGGAAAAGATGAGCGACCCCACACATAACACATTATATCTAATTGAGTTTCTTTGGAAGAAAAAGAAAAGCATCATAACAGCAGCAGTAATTGCAGGTGTCATCTCTATTATAGTTTCTCTNATCATCAAAGAAAAATTTGAATCTTCAGTTACNCTTTATCCTGCTAAGTCTAGTTCAGTCACTTTTAATGAAGTGATTACAGAAGATCAAAGCGTCTCTAAATTTGGAGAGGAAGAGGAAGCTGAACAAATGCTTCAGATTCTTGAGTCTGGGAACATTAGAAGTAAGATAATCAGTAAATATGACTTANTNAATCATTATGAAATAGATGTNACTGGAAAATATGTTAATACAGATTTAAANAAGACCTATTACGAAAACATCAGCTTTAAAAGNAATAATAATGGAGCTGTNATNATTACTGTAATGGATAAAAGTCCGGATACAGCTGCGCTTATTGCAAATGATATTGCCTCATTATATGACAGTACCAAAAATGCCATGATTCACGAAAGAGCTTTAACCGACTTTAATATCAAAAAAGAAAAATTAAATAAATTAAAATTGGAGATGCAACAGTTGCGTGACACGATGTCTGCATTAACCTCTTTAGGTGTGGTTACGGATGATGCTTATCAAGCACTTACTGAAGCATATATAAATGCCAAAAATCCATCCGTTCAGAAAAAATTTCAAGATAAAATTGAAATGACCGATCAATTTGGTTCTGTATTAAAATCTTTTCAAGTAAAGGTGGAATTTCTTTCTGAAAGATTAGCCACTATGGAAACTTCATATGAGCAAGCAGAAAGTGATGCAAATAGTTTTTTGTCGCATAAATTTATAGTTGAAAAAGCCTACCCAGCTGAAAAAAAATCTTANCCTATAAGATGGCTAATCGTGGTCATGTCAACCACTTCAGNTGTGCTACTTACTATTTTAGGGCTGATTATAAAACAAAGAATNTCTGAACTAAAAAGTTAATGCTCTCCTTTTTATTAAAAAAAGAAGTTGGCCTNATAGCAATCACTTTNTTTGCGCTNATAAATGGTATTCTAATTTTTAATGAAATTTACCTACAGTTACTATTGCCAGTATTAATTTTNATTACGTATTGGTTTATTTTCAGACTTGACNTTGTTTTTTTACTNATTGTATTTTGCACTCCCCTNTCATTCAATTTTGAAAATCTATTTGCAGGCNGAATAGGATTTTATTTTCCAACCGAACCTCTTCTACTTGGTTTTAGCTTGATATTCATATTAAAGCTCATTTTAAATAAGAAATTAAAAGATAGAATATATCATTTACGTCATCCTTTAACGGTATTTATAATATTACATTTTTGTTGGATGTTTATAACTTCCATCTCAAGCGAACTTCCTCTTGTTTCCTTTAAGTATTTATTAGCGNGGACATGGTTTNTTTGCCCNATNTANTTCTATGGCTCATTATATTTCAAACAAGGAATTCTTNCTATTAAGCAATTTTTAACCGCTTTTACCATCCCNATGTTCTTAGTTACTTGTTACACATTNTTAAATCATATGCTTCATGGTTTTAGTGAGGAAGCTGGTCATTGGGTAATGTGGCCATTTTTTAAAGATCACACTTCTTATGGTGCCATTTTAGCCATGACCATACCTATTTCATTTTGGCTTTACCGAAATCAAAAATACATGTACGCTAGGCTATTTTACCTATTTGTAATTGTAACATTTTTAATTGGGCTTTACTTTAGTTACACAAGAGCAGCCTGGCTAACCATGTTTGGTGGCTTTTTAATATATGTACTTTATTATTTCAAAATAAAAATTAAATGGTTATTATCCCTTTCTATCATTCCCTTAATTATGATACTGATTAATTTCAATGAAATAGGTTACTTATTGAACAAAAATGATGCTGAACACACGACTGAGAATTTTTCAGAAAGGTTGGAGTCCATGTCAAATGTTTCTACTGACGCTTCTAATCTTGAAAGATTAAATCGATGGAATTCAGCTATTCAACTTTTTAAAGAAAGACCTATTTTAGGGTGGGGGCCAGGAACATATGCATTTGTTTATGCACCTTTCCAGGATGCCAGTGATTTGACCATTATTAGTACAAATTTTGGGGATGGTGGTAATGCACATAGTGAATACTTAGGACCATTATCAGAACAAGGTATTTTAGGTCTAATTTTTATTATTGGAATTGTATTTACCTTCTTTTATTATTCTGGAAAATTCTACATTAATTCCAATCACAAACAAACAAAAGGAATTACCTTAATGATCATTGTATCTCTTGCTACTTATTTTGCTCATGGAATTTTGAATAATTACCTTGATACGGATAAAGCCTCCATATTGGTTTGGGGGCTAATGAGCTTATTTATTTGTATATCAAACGTGAGCTTAGTTAAAAAAAACTAAAACGTAATTAAAATATGTTTTAAAGCCCTTTATTTAACTTATGAGTAAATCAAAATCTGTATTTGTATGTCAATCTTGTGGACAAGAAAGTCCTAAATGGACTGGAAAATGCAGTGGATGTAATGAATGGAACACCCTTGAAGAACAACTACACAATTCTTTAAAAAATAAACAAACCCTTTATGAGGTTCAAACTAAAAAAGCCATTCCAGTATCGTCTATAAATGAAAAATCTGCTATTCGATTACTAACCAATGATGAAGAATTCAACAGAGTTGTTGGAGGCGGACTGGTTTCAGGTTCTGTTACACTTCTTGCTGGTGAGCCAGGNATTGGAAAATCTACCTTAACTTTAAAATTAGCGCTAAGCTTAAANAAAACGGTACTGTATGTNACTGGAGAAGAAAGTGCTGAACAAATAAAATTACGAGCTAAGCGACTAAAAGATGAAAACAAACAATGCTATGTACTTAATGAATCTAAATTGGAAAATGTCATTTCAGAAGCAGAAAAGTTATTTCCTAAGTTATTAATAATTGACTCTGTTCAAACCTTAAGTATGGACGAAATTGACNCTGTACAAGGAAGTACNACTCAAATTAGACATTGCGCTGAAGTGTTGATTAAATACGCCAAAACCAAACAATTACCCACATTAATAATTGGTCATGTTACTAAAGATGGCTCTATAGCTGGACCTAAAATTCTTGAACATATGGTGGATACCGTCCTTCAGTTTGAAGGAGACAAAAATCACCTCTACAGAATTGTTAGAAGCACCAAAAATCGATTTGGAAATACCAATGAAATTGGAATATATGAAATGTTTGAAGATGGACTAAAAGGTGTGAAATCACCCAATAAATTACTCATTTCAGAAAATACATCTGAACTCAGTGGAATAGCAATTGGATGTAGTTTGGAAGGGATCAGACCTATAATGATTGAGATACAAGCATTGAGTTCAACAGCAACTTATGGTACTCCTCAAAGATCATTCAATGGTCTTGACGGTAAAAGATTAAATATGTTGTTAGCCGTCCTTGAAAAAAGAGGAGGATTAAAATTAAGTCAGAAGGATATTTTTATTAATGTAACTGGTGGAATCAAAATTAATGACCCGGCAATTGATTTAGCCATTATCTGTGCCGTTCTTTCATCAAACTTCGATTTCCCAATACCTCAAAAAACCTGTTTTATCGGAGAAGTTGGATTAAGCGGTGAAATCAGACCTGTAAGTAGAATAAATGAAAGGATAAAAGAAGTGGTAAAAATGGGTGCTGAATACATATTTGTAAGTAAATATGCTAAATTAAATAAAGCAGAAAATGGGAAATATCAAATAAAAAAGGTAGTTAAGGTCCAGGAAATCATTCAACAACTTATCAAATAGTTGCGAATTTTATAGATTAAAATACATTCTTGTTTTATCTTTAAGCCGAAAAGTTAAACATGAGCATAGCTAAACTTGAACATGATGTGATTGAGGAATTTGAATTTTTTGACTCATGGTTGGAGAAGTACGAGCATATCATTGAATTAGGAAAAGATCTTCCTCTCATACCAGAAAATTTAAAAACAGGCGATAATTTGATTAAGGGATGCCAATCCAATGTATGGTTACATGCAGAATGCAGAGAAAATAAAATTACTTTTTGTGCTGATAGTGATGCGATTATTACAAAGGGTATAATAGCCCTGTTGATTAGAGTTTTAGATAAGCAATCTCCTAATGACATACTAAAAGCAGATTTAAAATTTATTGACACTATTGGTTTGACTAATCACTTATCACCAACCAGAGCTAATGGCCTTTTAGGAATGGTGAAACAAATAAAATCATATGCTATGGCATTTAGCTTGAAAAACAACACTAATGATGGATAATCCGTTAAGAGAAATAAAAAAGAAAACTGAACACAAAATCATCAATATGCTCAAAACCATTTTTGACCCTGAAATCCCAGTTGATATTTATGAGCTTGGTTTGATCTACGAAATTAAAATTGATGATGAAATTAACGTGGGGATTGAAATGACTTTAACATCACCAAACTGCCCTGTGGCAGAAACGCTACCAAAAGAAGTAGAGGACAAGGTGGGAGAAGTTCATGGAGTTAAAACATCTAAAGTGAATATTGTCTTTGACCCCCCTTGGGATAAAGACATGATGAGTGAGGAAGCAAAATTAGACTTAGGAATGATTTAAAATATATTATGAAAAAAATTGGAATTGACGCTATAGACTTTTACATACCCTCGGTGGGACTTAAAATTCATGACTTAGCAGTAGCAAGAAATATAGAACCCGCCAAACTAGAAAAAGGGCTTGGTTTGAAGGCAATGGCCCTAATGGACGTTAATGAAGATGCTGCATCCATGGCTGCAAATGCTTTAGATAAGTTAATCACTAAAAATAAAATTAACCCAACTGAAATTGGAAGAATATATTTAGGAACAGAAAGTGCTTTAGATGCAGCCAAACCAACTGCAACCTATGCTGTAGGTATGGTAGAAGAAAAGCTAAAAAGTAAATTTGGTGAAAGGTGTTTTAAAAATTGTGATGTGGTTGATATGACTTTTGCTTGTGTTGGCGCAGTTGATGCATTAGAAAATTGCATAGACTGGATAAAATGTAACCACAATAGAAAAGCCATTGTTATNGGATCAGATGTAGCTAAATACGAATTAGGATCTTCTGGCGAATATACCCAAGGAGCTGGAGCAGTAGCCATGTATATAACTGCAAATCCAAGTATAATAGCCTTTGAAGAAACCATTGGTATAAGCATGGAACATGTTGGAGATTTTTTCAAACCNAGAAGAATTNTAAAAAACGANGANNTNGAAGGAACCAATACCGTACAGAAAATTACAAACTCTGAAAAAGGAATGGTTGAGCTATTTTANGAAGAACCTGTATTTGACGGTCAATATTCAAATGATTGCTATTCTAAAAGAATTAAAGAAAGCATGGCTCATTTTCAGCTACANAAAAAGACCAATTTGCTTGAAAATTGGGATAAGTTAGTTTTTCACTTACCCTATGCTTTTCAAGGAAGGAGAATGATGTCTGATATTTGGTTAGAATGGATGAAAGAAAATAATCAGTTTAAGCTAATTGAAGANGAAATAGGCCCCTATAATCATGAAGATGTAAANTCATGGAAAAAAGCAGCTTCTAAATCATCACTATATAAAAAGTTTGTTACTGAAAAAATTGCTGACGGTGAAGTAGCATCTGGAGAGATAGGAAACATGTATACTGCATCCATATTTATGTCTTTGATAAGTCATCTATTCTTGTGTTTTCAAAATCAGGAAGAGCTCATTGGTAAAAATTTTGGATTTATAAGCTATGGCAGTGGTTCTAAATCCAAGACATTCGAAGGAATTATCCAATCGGACTGGAAAAATAAGATCAANGACTTAGATATGATAGCTGCTTTAGAAAATAGAACTTTTATTGATTTTGAAACNTATGAAAAGTTACATAACTCTTTACTGTCTTCACCNATTGAGAATAATAATAACTTTACGTTAGAATCCATCTCAAAAGAACCAAATAAAGAAGGTTTTAGATACTACAGTTGAGCAACGAAATCATAAATAGAGTACAGCAAAGCGGTCTGTTGACATTAGAAATGAAAACATTTTATGGCCNCCAAAAAAGAAAGTTAATTGACATACAACCTTGGCTATTTAATGGCCTTGTTTTAAAAGAAAAAGTCTTCAGAGAGGAATTAAAAAATCATGATTGGAGTCAATATGNAAANACCTATGTTGGGATATATTGTAGTGTAGAAACCATCATCCCTAGTTGGGCTTTTATGTTAGTATCAACTTACCTTTTTACTTATACCAAATCTGTATTTCTTGGGNATGAATCAGAGCTTGAAAAAATAATTTTTTCAGAGAATATCCAAAAACTAGATCTTAATCCATTNAGAGACAAAAAGGTATTGATTAAAGGATGTAGTGATACTTANATTCCGGAAAANAGCTACTTAGAAATAACAACTAGATTAATGGGGGTAGTTCNATCATTAATGTTTGGGGAAGCCTGTTCTAATGTTCCGCTTTANAAGAAGAAAAATTAATTTAATACGCTCTTTTATTTACTCCCTCTACNTAGTTGATAAATGATTTATTTACCACCTTNTTTCCTCCTGGGGTTGGGTAATTTCCTGTAAAATACCAATCTCCAGTATGATTGGGGCAAGCNATGTGTAAGTTTGAAACGGTTTGAAAAATAATTTCAACTTCTGCATTTATGTTTTCGTTAGTCAGCAAGNAGGCAATTTTCTTTGANACATCTTCATAACTAAATGATTCATAGATCCTCTTCACAAAATTTTCTTCTTTTAATTTCCCTTCAATTTCTGCTGTTTTACATAACTGATATACCTCATCAATAATGGATAATTTATCTTGATCTTTCAATAACTCTACAGCCGCTTGAAAAGCAATAAAATCACCCAGCTTGGCCATGTCAATTCCATAACAATCTGGATATCTAATTTGAGGTGCAGAAGAAACTACAACAATCTTTTTAGGCTCTAACCTATCTAAGATTCTAATTACGCTTTTTCTTAGCGTGGTCCCTCTTACAATGGAATCATCAATTACTACCAAAGAATCTTCGTTTCTTTTTATTGACCCATACGTAATATCGTACACATGTGCTACCATTTCATCACGGNAATCATCTTGAGTTATGAAAGTCCTCAGTTTTGCATCCTTTACCATGATTTTTTCGCCCCTTGTTCTTATAGAAAGAATGTCATCTAATTTTTCTTGATACTTAGGATCGTTTTGTTCNAGTTCNTGAATTTTTTTCTTTTTGACGCCTGATAAATAATCTTCAGTAGCCTTAATCATTCCGTAATAAGACATNTCTGCCGTATTAGGAATAAAAGAAAATACNGTTCGTTTNAAATCGAAATTGACAGCTTCCAATACTTGTGGAGTTACAAGACTTCCCAACATTAGTCTTTCCTTNTAAATATCTTTATCNGTTCCTCTTGAAAAATAGATTCGTTCAAATGAACATTTTTGAAGATTACTGGGCGAATTGATTTCTACTTCTTTAAGTTCGAAATCTTTTTTTACAATTAATGCATGGCCTGGTTTGAGCTCATTTACATTTTCCCACTTCACATTAAATGCCGTCTGTATTACAGGCCTCTCTGAGGTAACAACTAAAACCTCATCATCTTCATACCAAAAGGCAGGTCTAATTCCATTGGGATCACGTAACACAAAAGCATCTCCATGTCCAATTAGGCCAGCCATAGTGTATCCTCCATCCCAGTCCATTGAGGCGTTTTTCAAAATCGATGGAATATCCATATTCTTGGCTATAAGAGACGAAATCTCTTTATTATTAAATCCCTTTTCGTTGTATTCTTTAAAGAGTCTATTATTCTCTTGATCAAGAAAATGTCCTATTTTTTCTATTACGGTAATGGTGTCTGAAACTTCTTTTGGATGCTGACCAATATTGACCAACAAATCGAAAAGCTCATCCACGTTGGTTAAATTGAAATTACCAGCCACTACTAAATTTCTAGTCATCCAGTTATTTTGCCTCAAAAATGGATGACAGTTTTCCTTGCTGTTTTTTCCAAAAGTACCGTATCTCAAGTGTCCTAAATAAAGTTCACCAGTGAAAGCTTCATTTGCTTTCAAATAGTCTACATCTTTTAATTTTGCTGGATCTGAAGCATATAAATTTTCAAAACGTTGATTTACGTGTTGAAAGATATTCTTTATGGGCTGAGACTTTACGCTTCTGAATCTACTAATGTAGCGTGTGCCAGGTGATACATCAAATTTAATGTTAGCTAACCCTGCTCCATCTTGTCCTCTGTTATGTTGCTTTTCCATAAGCAGATACATCTTATTTAGACCGTACAGCGAGGTACCATATTTGTCTAAATAAAAGGACATTGGTTTTTTGAGCCTTAAAAGGGCAATTCCACATTCATGTTTTATAGCGTCACTCATTGGGAATTTTTAACTTTACAAGAGTACAACCTTTAAACGAAATATACGTTTGTAATTTGAAGATATTTTTAACAAAATTGTTTATTTGCTGAGCAGATGATTAAAACCCAGTTTATTTTTTTGAGTGTTTTGATTCTAGGTCTTTTTGTGCATAATGAGGGACTTACGCAGCCTCGATTCACTGCTAATAAAGGTCAATTTCATCCTAACGTTGAATTTCAGCTTGATCATGCAGCTGGACGATTCTATTTTCAAAAAAACAAAATTAAGTACCATCTTTTTGACAAAAATAAAATACATGAAATAAAGCACGGGGAAACAGATGATCCATTGGTAAATATCCATACCTACGAAACTGTTTTTTTAGGATCTAATTTAGGTGAAGTTGCAGGACTTAATGAACACAGCTTCCACGAAAATTATTTCATTGGAAACGACAGTACAAAATGGGCGAACAAAGTACCTGTTTACAAAGAAATCAAATACAACAATATTTATGATGGAATT
>NZMV01000015.1 GCA_002694645.1 Crocinitomicaceae bacterium
AAGATGTCTTTGATTATTTTGGATTAGGTTGTAGATCTGTAACTAAGTTATACATAGAAAAAGGGTTTGATATCAATTCCATATTTAAATCCTTTTATCATGCTAAAGAGGTAATGAATCATGTGAAATACATGAACAATTACGATTACAACAAATCCATCTATTTACTAGAAGATATTTCATTTTTGGACAATGGGTTTATGATTCTTAGAGAAAATGAAAATTTACATTCACCCGTTAGTGTGGTCAATTATGAGTATTTTGAAAACATAGTTGAATTGAACAAAAAATTAAAGTATATTCAAGACGAAATCCAATGCAGAGTTGGAGTAGGAGGTATAGCTTATGGAACAGCACAGAATCCCTCGCTTTCTGATTATGCTGATGGAGTGGACACCATACAATTTTTAATTAATAANTTAAATTAATAGACATGAACGCAAATCAAATNCAAGAGAGATTAAAAGAAGGCAACAAAAGATACGTGAGTGATCTAGAAAACCCCTCAAGTGATAAGGAATTAAGAGGTTCTTTAACTGGAGGACAACAACCCTTTGCAATCGTATTAAGTTGTGCTGACTCTAGAGTTGTACCAGAAATGATATTTGACTGTAATATTGGAGAACTATTTGTAGTTAGGGTTGCGGGAAATATTGCGAATAAAAGTTCGATTGCGAGTATAGAATATGCAGTTGCTCACCTAAATTGTAAAATGATTTTAGTTTTAGGACATGAAAGTTGCGGAGCTGTTACCGCTGCAGTTAATGGAGGAGATAATGGGCCAAATTTAAATCACTTGACTGATCATATTGCAAATGCAGTACATGCTGGACAGGGCAAGGAACTTGCAGATGTAATTAAAATTAATGCGGCTGACAACGCAAAAGCTTTAGCATCTAACAGTCAAATAATNGGTGATGCTGTTGTAAATAATAGCGTTNTNATAAAATCAGCATACTATAATTTAGGAAGTGGAGTAGTTGATTTTATAGACTGANCTAGACTAAAAANACTTCATATTTTCCACTAGTTATTTTTACNGATATGTGTTCCTGAAGGGTAGTAGACAGNGTTAATCCAGCCCAATCAGCCTTTATNGGAAATGATCTATGTCTTCTGTCGATAAGAGAAATTGTTTTCATTCCAGCGATTTGCATAGAAGTTAAATAAGCTGCTGCGTGCATTAACGTCTTTCCNGTGTTAAGCACATCGTCTATTAAGATCACTTTTTTGTTCTTTAAGTTTATAACTGGANTGAGTTCGATATTTTCAATTGCTGGAGTTTTTTTATTGACTTTTAACTCTACAAGAGAGATGTTAAATTCACTTTTTAATTTTTCTGTAAAATATTCAGCTAATGAAAATCCATTTTTACTAATTCCAACTAATACAAGATTTTTTTCATTGAAATTNTCTTCTATTATTTGATGAGTAATTCGTTGAAGTTTTTTTATGACTTCTTCATGATTTAAAATTTGATTTTTCANCTTACTTCTTTTTTATGAAATTCAAAANCTTGCTACTAATTTAAGATTTAATCTTCTGGAAGTTAAAAAACTAGGAACGGAATATTTTCTTCCACTTACATCGTTAATCCAAGTATAATTNGTTGTATTTGATATATCTAGTAGATTAAACACNTCAAAAGCAATCCACATGGCATCTATTTTATGTATAATTGATTTTTTGCTGTATTTTGATTTGTCCGTGGTCGATTGAATTAAATCTTTCGAAAATCCAATATCAATTCTTCTATAGAGAGATGATCTGAGAGTATCTGAAAATCGTTCATTTCCTGGCGGCCCATAAGGTAAACGCGTTCCAAACAGAATATTTATGTTCAGTTTCATTGTACTCCACTTTATTTTCTCTGTNTCCCAATCATCAGGCATCTCATCTTGAAAAAATAGAGAAAAGGATAACCTCTGATCAGTAGGTCTTGGAATGTAGCCTGGTTCAATAAAAGAACTATCAGTTGCAATATTGTCTAATGTATATCCAGGTANTATTTTTTCGCCATTTGCATTNAAATAATGATAGTACCCATCATTTGTGATNTCCTCTTTGGTTTGCAACCAACTTAATGAAGCATAGGACTGTATTCCTTTNACAAATTCACCATTAATTTTAAAGTCTATTCCTCTTGCATACCCCGTTGCGTTATTTTCTCCGTAATAATTCACTCTTACATTTTCTATTTCATAAGGAATAATATCATCAAGTAACTTGTAATATAACTCAGAACCTGCCTTAAATTTTCTTCCCCACATATCAAACACCATATCTCCTCCTAACACAAAGTGGATGGATTTCTGTGCTCTTATTCCAGGGTTTAATTCACCCGACAAATTTCTTGCTGCCCTGAAAAAAGGAGGTTGATAATAATAACCCGTAGCTGCTCTAANNGTAATATTTCTTCTGTAATANGCATTATTTTCAAATTTGTATATGGCAGGTTTCCATTTGAAGTTAATTCTTGGAGAAAATACAGTTTGTTGATTATAAGTCCAATGGTTTCCTCGNATTCCAACNGTCAAGGTGAAATAATCGTCATCAAAGAAACTGGTGTCTACATGTTTTNTTTGTAGNGAATCATGGTTTAGAAGTTCAATTTTTCTTTGCTTATTAAATCGAATTCTGTGTTGAAGAAAACCTGTTATTCTAGAAGAATTCATTTCTGTATTGGCATGAACAGCTTTGCTTAGCTCAAGATATTGGTANGGAATATTTGCNGGGTTAGTATAACCTATNCTGTCTGACGGTTTGGGAGTGTTAAAACGAGATGAATCNATGTAATTCCATTCATTTATATTATTAGTGACATAATCTCGTTGGAATTTTACTCCCCAATTTGTTCTACTGTTGTCTTGCNGAAAATCGCCTTTATGGTAAATATTATATACATTGGCTTTCAACTCATTTCTTGCGTGNTTTAAAAATGCACCAACTCCTCTGTTGTAGGCNACTTCGCCATATTCGTCACTCCCCAANTCCCGTTCTAATTCATCAAGCCTGTATTCACCTAATACATCGAAAAATTCAGTNTCATCTGTATTAAAAGTGGATACAAAGTAATTCAGATTTAATTTNTCTGATACCNGATGCTTTAACGTTAGTGCACTCATCCATGTTTTAAATTGAGTATTNTCTTGTCCTTCATAATACACCGTAAATCTCAAGGCTTCATTTATACTTCCAAAATTAGTTTCTCTGTTTTCAGGTTGGACTGAGAATAGATTNTTCGCTAGGCTACCGTAATAGCTTAATTTTATATCCTCGTTTACTTGATAGTTGATTAATCCTTGTACATCTGTAAATCGTGGCTTATATTCTCCTTTTGTATCCAAGGCTCCTAATAAATAAGCATTAGTTCTGTATCGAACACCCACATTGTAATTTAGTCTATTGTTTATTTTATCTTGAATTTGAAATTGTGCACCAAGTAAACTAGTTGTAATATTTGCTCCAAATGATTTTGGTTCTCTGTAAGTAATGTCTAATACACTAGAAAGTTTATCCCCATAAATGGCATCAAAACCACCNGCTGAAAAAAGGATGTTTTCAATCATAGAGGGATTTATAAAACTCAGTCCTTCTTGTTGCCCAGATCGAGCTAAAAATGGTCGGTATACTTCAATTCCGTTTACATATATTAAGTTTTCATCAAAGTTGCCTCCCCTTACATTAAATCCTGAAGATAATTCATTGTTTTGTCGTACTCCAAAACCTATGGATGAAAGCAGTCCTTCAATATTTGAACTCGGTAGAGCCACGTTTGAGGCATCAATAGTGGGTAATAATTCTATTGGTGAACTACCTGGGTCTACATATTCTACTTCTAGCGTTTTTAGNGTTTTGTTTTTAAGTTTAACATCTAATTCTATGTCATTTTTTGCNGATATTTTCTTCTCTACCTTTTTATAATTTANGTGNGAAAAATATATGGATACTTTTTTTTCTGTTGGGATATTTAATTGGTATTCTCCTTTATCGTTTGAAGTGGTTCCTTTATTGTGGTAGNGTTCTATTACACTTACATCACGAATTGGGTTCCCCTTTTCGTCTTTGATTANTCCACTAANTTTGATCGTTTGAGCCTGCATGAAAGCGCATATAAACGAGAAAAAAGCAATAGAAAATAATCGATTCAGCGTCATGTCTAATTTTTAAAATCCCCTCTTTTCCAAGCCTCGATAAATTTTGCCCAAGCAATTGGATTTAACAAATTGTTCGGTGGGTATTGACCAGCATAATATAATTTACTTTGTATTTGCTGTTGTTGCCATTTGAAATTTAATCCACCATCCATCGGAGTGAACTGCATCCTTTCATTTAGTTGAGATCTGGACAAGTTTTTCATTGCTCTTTTATAGTCATCATTTGGAATTTCTGTTTCTACAAAAGCTTTTGCAAATTGTTCTTTTGATGGCCATGGATATACAACGGCTGTTTTAAGCAAAATAGTATCTTGGAATAGAANCTGAATGAGAGAGTATTTATTTGTTGATAACGTGTCAGGTATGACAAAAGATGTTTTTTTATACCCAATACAACTGAAATTTATAGTATCGCCCTTGTTAGCTACAAAAGAGAAATAGCCAAAATAATCTGATGTGGTTCCTCTTTTAGTCTTTTTATCGATGATGCTGCAATAGGGNACAGGTTGCAAACTGTCTTGTGAAATTACAACNCCACTAAACTGAATTAAANTGGTTTGTGAAACTGAATTTTTGGTAATTCCAAAAAGCATTACTAGTATGATACAACTGTAAACTCGGATCAATTTTTAAATTTAATCATGTAAATTTAAANATGCTAAGTTTTAAATTGATATCAGCTAAACTGTTTTTTGTCATTTTTTGTGTATTACAGGGTTCATCGCAAATTATTTACCCAATTGCTAACTACAGTTCTGTTGGTGATATTGCTTACAGGTCAAACTTTAATCCAGATTTAAACTTAGATTTTTATGNTGCTGGTCCAAACTTTAATTGGGATTTTTCATCTATTCTATATTCAGGTCAAGATTCTTTGGTAAACTCTGAAGTTAATCAAACCCCATTTGCTTATCAANTCTTTTTTAATAATATTTTTTTGTACCCAAACCATGTAGCCAATTTTGCCCAAAAAGGGTTGGACATAGATGCAGTACCTAATTTACAAATAACAGACCGATTTGATTACTTTCGAACCTCCTCATCTAGTTTAAAAAAAGTAGGTTTTGGTGCAAATATTAATGGACTACCAGCTTCAGTTCGATATGATACGATTGAAACCATATNTAATTTTCCTCTTTCCTACGGAGATGCTGACTCTTCTAGNGCATATTATCTAGCTTCTTTACCATCGCTAGGCGCGTATGGACAATGGATAAGAAGAGAGTATGAGGTGGATGGCTGGGGTTCATTACAAACTCCTTTTCAAACTTATGACGTCATTAGAGTACGAACTACAATAAAACAAAGAGATACTTTATATGTGGATCAGTTTCAATTTGGAACCACATTTGATCAACCCGATATCACCTTATTACAATGGTTTAGTTTAAATGAAGGATTCCCTGTCTTAGAAGTGTCTTTTCAAGGTGGATTTCCTATTCAGTCATGGTATTTAGATCAATTACATGTTGGAGTTAATGATAAGGAAACAGACATAACTTGTTATCCAAATCCAACNACAGATAGGGTTTCTTTTAATGCTAATAATCTCTCCAAAGGATTTATAGTTGAATTGCTGGATGGGGTNGGAAATCAAATTTTTTCTTGCGAAGAATGCCNNTCTATTTCATTAGGTCACCTGAGCAATGGGATTTATATTGTAAAAGTATACTCAAATAAAGATCAAGAAGTTTTCAGGATATTAAAACAGTAAAACCCCAATGCCAATTCATAAAATGAGGATAACAACATTTTAATATTTATTATTTGATTGACGGTGATCCCCNAAAACAATNTCTGTAGAGACATTAAAAGATAGAATATAATTTAGATAGGCTATAAAATATTTTCCAAATAGATCTGCTAAAGCTCATACAGGTGTTACACTTAATATCAAAANAGTNATGAGCTTTAATTCAAATTAATTTTTGAGCCCACAANATTAATCTTTCGCTNTTAGTATGATAGTTTTCAAGATCATAATTTCCAAACGTNGAGTGAATAGTGTAGCCTGTTTTCAATAGCATTTCCTCAAAATCATTTAAATCAAATAGTTGTACTTTTTCATTGAAATGAAATTGTTTATTTCCATCCTTAATTTTAATTTTTTTAAGAATAAAATTTCCGGATATACATTTTTCAATATTAAAATGAACGTCATTAATTCTTTTTTCTTCGGAGCTAAATTTATCATTTCTAATGACATCAGGGTTTAAGAAATCGACTAGTAGATGACCGTTTTTTTTGAGTTGTTGATGAACACATTTTAGTACATCTAAATTTTCTTCAATGGTGTTAAAATAACCAAAGCTTGTAAACAGGTTGAAAACGTAATCATATTTTGTATTGTGATTGAAATTTCTCATGTCACCTATGAAGAATTTCATGTTATCTTTTTTAGTTGAATTAGCAATTTTGATGTTGTTTTTAGATAAATCTAAGCCATGCACAGAGTTAAAAAAAGAGCTCATCTTTAAAGCATGCCTTCCTTTTCCACACCCTAAATCCAATACGGTAGCCTCAGGATCAAGTTTTAATTTTTGGACTATATTTTTAATGAATAAATCAGCTTCATTTTGACTTCTGTTTTGATATAGAAGGTGATAATATTCAGAATTGAACCAATCTTCAAACCATTCATTTTTTTTCACTCTTTCATTTTTATCCAAAACTAGTATTTTAATTAGTTAGATCGTCNTATTTAGTGCTAGAGCTAATAACAATTTATTATATTTGCATCTGTAATGAACACGGATATTTTTGATTTATATAAATTGATGGAAAGAGATTATGTTCTCTTGGCCTTTAAAGGTTCTATCACTTCTGAGCTTTTAAGCTCAGTTTTTCAAATTATGGAGTCAAAAATGGAAGATTTACAAGATTCACCTAAAATAAGAAAACGAGTATTCAATGTATTNGTTGAATGTTTACAAAATCTTTATCATCACATCGATGAATTTGAGATAGTTGGATCACCCGAAGAGCTTGCTGAAAAAAAGTCCGCTATTTTCAGTATTAGTAGAACCCCAGAGTCTTATGATATAGTCACAGGAAACTACATTGATCAGGCTAATGTAAAAGACATTTCCCAGAAAATTGAATACATTAATTCTCTTGACAAAGATGAATTAAAAGCGTATTACAAAGAGGTGCTAAACAATGGGGTGTTGAGTAAAAAAGGTGGGGGTGGCTTAGGTCTTATTGATATAGCAAGAAGATCGGGATCAAAATTAGATTACAATATCAGAGAAATTAGNGATAGTTTTTCTTTCTTTACATTAACAGTTAAAATTTTAAAAAAATAGAACCATGGGAGATTTTATATTAGAAGGGTCAGCTAAAACACCAGTAGTAGAACTAAAAAGCAGTGGTGATTTGCTTTTGAAAGGTAGATCTATTCCAGAAAATTCAATTGAATTTTACAAGCCAATAATTGATTGGATTGATTCNTANAGTCAATCTGTAAGCGAAAAAACTGTTTTAAGTGTTCAACTGGAATATTTCAATACCAGTTCCTCTAAATGTATACTAGATGTATTTAAAAAATTAGAATCTTTAAGTGGGACTAATGTGGAAGTTAAATGGTATTATGAAGAAGATGACGAGGATATGTTAGAAGCAGGTGAAGATTATGAAGCCATTATTGATTTACCTTTTGAAATGATTGAAGTAGAAGAAATCTAATATTAACCATATTTAGTTAATTTTAAGGCTGTCATTCACGACAGCCTTTTTTTTTATGAAAAATTATATTATTTCCATAGATGGCCATTCAGGATGTGGAAAAAGTACTCTAGCTAAAAAACTAGCTTTAGAGTTGCGGTACACCTATGTTGATACTGGTGCCATGTATAGAGCGGTAGCTCTTTTTGCTCTTCAAAATGGTTTGATNGATGAAAAAGGTAAATTAAAAGCGGATGCAATCAATGAGGTAGAAAAACTAATAATTGATTTTACCGAGCCAAATGAACAGGGGGAGAGTTATATTCAATTGAATGGTCTCGTGGTTGAAAAAGAAATTAGATCCATTGAGGTTTCTGACAGAGTAAGCGAAGTTAGTAAACATGAATTCATCAGAAGAAAATTAGTNTTAATTCAACAAAAATTCGGTAAAGAACAAAATATAGTAATGGATGGAAGAGATATAGGAACAGTAGTTTTTCCAAATGCCGATATCAAATTTTGGATAAAGGCATCTGCTCAAAAAAGAGCAGAAAGAAGGTGGGAAGAGTATAAGTCCAAGGGTGAGTATGTTGAATTTCAAAAAGTACTTGATAATATTATTTCAAGAGACAAGCAAGATTCTNACAGAGAANTAAGTCCCCTAAAAAAACCAAAAGGAGCAATTGAGATAGACACTTCTAATATTAATATAGAGCAGACTTGTGATTTGGCATTGTCCTATGTAAAAAAATTATTACCCTAGCTAAATGCGATATTTTTTTGAAATAGCATTCAATGGTAAACCTTATCACGGCTGGCAGATTCAAGAAAACGCGATTACTGTTCAACAAATAGTTCAAGAAAAACTTCAACTTATTTACAAAAATGAAAAACCGANTGTTACTGGTTGTGGGAGGACAGATGCAGGTGTACATGCAGAACAGTTTTTTTTTCATGTGGATATTTCCACCATTGTAAACCTTGATAANTGCTGTTTTCAAATAAATAATATGTTGCCGATTGAAATACAGTTAAAGAANATATATCTTGTAAAAGATGATGCTCACGCNAGATTTGANGCCTTGAGNAGAACGTATGAATACCGTTTTACCACNCTTAAATCACCATTTAATACAGGATTTGTAGCCTACANNTCTGGAAAAATCAATGTAAATAGCATGAACGAGTGCTGTGAAATGATTAAAGGTAAACATGATTTTACTTCGTTTAGTAAAACTCACACGGATGTAAATCACTTTTTCTGTGAGATTTTAGAGGCCGAATGGATTAAAAAAGATGAACAAATTATTTTCCGGGTGAAAGCCAACCGATTTTTGAGAAATATGGTTAGGGCATTAGTTGGAACGATGGTTTTGGTTGGAAAAGAAAAAATTTCTTCATCTGATTTTGAAAAAATCTTGATGTCAAAGGATCGAACTAATGCTGGTCCTTCTGCGAAAGCGCACGGATTGTTTCTAACGAATATCTCATATCCAAATCAGATTTATGTCNAAGAGTAAAGTTTGGGATACACCTTTATTTAAAAGGATCTTATGGGCTTCAAAACCTCATCGTTCGTTACTTATAAGGGGAATACTATTGACGGTTTTTCTTGCTTTATTGTCGCCCGTTAAACCCTTTATTATTGGAAAGTTAGTAGGTGATTATGTGAGACTAGGGGATGAAAAGGGTTTATTAATAGGAACTATNTTAGTTATTGGTTTACTTGTCATTGAATCGGTTTTTCTAATTGTGGTTTCCTACACTTCTAGCGATTTGGGTCAACGCGTAGTTAAAGATCTTAGAANCCGGTTATTTACGCATATAACTAAATTGAGATTAAAATATTTTGATCAAAATCCTATTGGTATGCTTGTTACAAGATCGGTAAGTGATATGGAAACTATTGCTGAAATTTTTTCTCAAGGAATANTAGTAATTATAGGTGATTTATTAAAACTATTCGGTGTTTTAATTTTTATGTTTTACATCAATTGGAAATTGACACTTTTAGTGCTCATACCCATACCTTTATTGATCGTAAGTACAAACATATTTAAGAGGGCTATTAAAAATTCTTTCCAAGAAGTTAGAAAACAAGTATCTTCTCTAAATTCATTTGTTCAAGAACACATTACTGGTATGAATGTGGTTCAAATTTTTAGCAGAGAAAATGTAGAGGCAAAAAAATTCAATAAGATTAATCTAGCCCACAANAAAGCTCACATAAAGGGNATTATGGCCTATTCCGTTTTTTTCCCTGTGGTAGAGACGTTGAGTGCTTTATCCATTGCTATTTTAGTTATTTATAGCGTATGGTCAATTTCCTACGGAAACACAGACTATGGNACTGTAACTACCGAAATGATGTCATTTATTTTATATGTCCATATGTTATTTAGACCGATTAGAATGTTAGCAGATCGATTTAATACCCTGCAAATGGGTATGGTAAGTTCGGCTAGGGTTTTTGATCTTCTTGATAATGATGAGATTATTCATCAATCGGGAAATAATCAACTTGAATCATTTAACGGACAGATNAGCTTTAAAAATGTTCATTTCAGTTANGATGGACGATCAAAAGTTTTTGATGGCNTNTCATTAGATGTTANATCNGGAGAGACCATTGCTGTGGTNGGTCCGACAGGTGCAGGTAAAACTTCTCTAATTAATNTAATATNAAGNTATTATGAATTTCAAGAAGGAGAAATATTATTAGATGGAATGGATATTAGATCCATATCGCTTNCTTCTTTGCGTTCAAAAGTTGCAGTGGTTTTACAAGATGTATTTTTATTTAATACNTCNGTACTAGAGAATATAACCCTAGGNAAAGAAGAAATTGAATTAGAGCAGGTTATAGAGGCTGCNAAAAAAGTGGGCGTACACGGTTTTATTTCTCAGCTTGACGGTAGTTATGAATTTCAAGTTAAAGAGAGAGGAGGTGTTCTTTCNTCTGGGCAAAGACAACTTATTTCATTTTTGAGGGCATACATTTGTAAGCCAGATCTATTGATTTTAGATGAAGCTACATCTTCTGTTGATTCTGGTGCAGAAGAGTTGATTCAAAAAGCTACNAAAGTAATAACGAAGGACAGAACTTCTATTATTATTGCACATCGNTTATCAACTATTAAAAATGCAGATAGNATATTAGTNATTGATAGGGGTAAGATTATNGAAGAGGGCAACCATAATACATTAATTCAAAAGAAAGGTCATTATTTTGATCTTTATGAGAATCAATTTCTAAANGAAGAANCTATACTGCCGTCTTANATGTATTTCTTAAGATGTTCTTTGGTGTAGGATTGGATATTGCTTTTTACCATATTTTCAGGTGTGCCTTGAAAATTTAAATTACCTCCCTCATCGCCTCCTTCAGGGCCAAGGTCAATAATCCAATCTGCTGTTTTAATAATATCCATATGATGCTCGATGATTATGACATGGTGGCCAATATTGATGAGATTTTGTAGTGATTTAATGAGTTTGTTCACATCGTGAAAATGAAGTCCTGTGGTAGGTTCGTCAAATATGAANAGTTTTCTTTGTGTGGTTTTTTTACTGGTTAAGAAAGAGGCTAATTTTATTCGTTGTGCTTCACCACCACTCAAAGTATTGGAAGATTGACCAAGTTGAACATATTCTAAACCGACATCATTCAGCGCTTCAATTTTTGATTTTATTTTTTTGCAATAGGTGTCGTTTTCATCAAAAAATGATAAACTTTCCTCCACAGTCATTTCTAGGATTTCAGCTATATTTTTGTTTTTAAACTTTACTTCTAGTACTTCTTCCTTAAAACGCTTTCCATTGCAATCTTCGCATGTTAAATGAACATCTGCCATAAATTGCATGGAAATGGTTATTTGTCCTTCTCCTTGGCATTTTTCGCATCTGCCACCATCTACATTAAAGCTGAAAAACCCAGGCTTGAAACCATTTATTTTTGCACGCTGTTGTCGAGCAAATAATTGCCTGATGTCATCATAGCCTTTAATGTAAGTTATAGGGTTTGACCTTGAACTTTTTCCAATAGGGTTTTGATCTACAAATTCCACACTGTCTATTAAGTTATGATCCACCTTAACACTTTTAGCATGGACAGGTTGTTTTATGCCCGTAATGAAAAATCGTTCAAAATATTTGAACAGAATTTCACCTACTAAAGTTGATTTTCCACTTCCGCTGACACCTGTAACCACACAAAAAGCACCCAATGGGAATGAGACATCTATATTTTTTAAATTGTGCAAAAATGCTCCTTTGACTTTTATAAAATCTTTAGCTTTTCTTCTAAATTTTGGTAATTCAATGTTTAATTGTTGGGTGAGGTACTTTGCTGTTAAGCTATCTTTTGAAGCAATCAGTTTTTGGTGATTACCTTTAAAAACTATCTCTCCACCATTTCTTCCTGCTCCTGGGCCAATGTCAATAATTTCATCAGCAGACATCATCATATCTTCATCATGTTCAACAACAATCACAGAGTTACCAATGTCTCGTAANTTTTTTAATACTTCAATTAGTTGTAAACTATCCCTTGGATGTAATCCTATTGAGGGTTCATCAAGGATATACATGGAGCCAATTAATGAACTTCCTATAGANGTNGCAAGGTTAATTCGTTGGGATTCACCTCCTGAAAGTGTATTGGTGGGTCTGCTTAACGTAAGGTAATTTAATCCTACATCACTTAAATACTTTAGTCTAGATTTTATTTCAGTTATTAATCGATTAGCTATTTGAAATTCTTCTTTTTCAAGTGATATGGAATTAAAAAATAATAGTGCATCTTTAATGCTAAGAGCGTTGATTTCGCTGATGGATTTTCCATCCACTTTAACATAATTTGCATCTTTTCTTAATCGATTTCCATTACAGGAAGTGCACATCGTTTTGCCTCTGTAGCGAGCTAGCATTACCCTGAATTGAATTTTATACGTTTTTTGTTCTAAGTATTTGAAAAAGGCATTTAACCCCTTGAAATATTGATTCCCTTCCCATATCAATGACTTATTTTCATCACTTAATTCAAAATATGGATCATGAACGGGGAAATTGAAATGATGAGCGTTTTGAATGAGCTTGTTTTTCCATCTACTCATTTTTTCGCCCTTCCAGCATGTTATGGCGTCTTCATAAATACTCAAACTGGGGTTAGGGATTACTAAATTAGGGTCAATACCAATTATTTTACCAAAACCTTCACAAGTTTTACAAGCTCCAAAGGGATTATTGAAGGAGAAAAAATCCAAAGAGGGTTCTTGAAAGATTAGACCATCCTTTTCAAACAGGTTATTAAAATCTTTTTCTACAGGTTCATTAGGATTGAAATAAATGATTTTACAGCGTCCTTTCCCCTCGTGAAATGCCATTTCTAAGGACTCACTTATTCTGGATTGGTTTTCGTCAGAAGAATCATTTGTTATACGATCAATAATCAACAAATCATCTTTTTCTACTCCTTCCTTTTCAATAGATGTAATCTTATTCTTTTTCCATTTTTTACTGAACCCTTGTTGTAAGTAAATATTAGCTTGATCTGTATTTAATCTTCCTTTAGGAATTTGGATAGGGGAGCAAATCAAAATTTTTGTTTTCTCAGGAAGTTGAAGTATCCAGTTTAGAACATCTTCGGGAAAATCTTTAGTAACTTGTTCTTGACTAACCGGAGAAATGGTCTTTCCTATACGAGCAAATAACAATTTGAGAAAGTCATGAATTTCGGTAGTTGTACCTACAGTACTTCTCGGATTAGATGAATTTACTTTTTGTTCAATAGCTATTGCAGGCGAAATTCCTTTGATATCGTCCACATCTGGTTTTTCAATTCTTCCTAGAAACAATCGAGCATAAGCGCTCAAACTCTCGATGTATCTCCTGTGTCCTTCGGCATATAATGTATCAAAGGCTAAAGAGGATTTTCCTGACCCAGATACTCCAGTAATAACCGTTAACTTATTTCTTGGTATGGATACATTAATGTTTTTTAGGTTATGTACTCTTGCCCCTTTAATTTCTATGTGCTCTCTCTTTTCTTTACTCAAAACTAATTTAACAGGTGACTAAATTAACAGAATTGCTTTCAGTTATGAATTTTGTTTCTTATATTTGAGTCAAATTTAAATCATCGCCTATACAACAATTCTACTTTAAACTTTATTAATTAAAACGTAGAATATGTATGCTTCAAAAAGCGATGAGTTTCTCATTCTTCAATTTAAATCTGGTAATGATAGTGCATTTGACGTGCTATTGTCTCGCTACCAAACCAAAGTATTTTCTTATATCATGCAATTAGTTAAGGACTATGATTTAGCTAATGATGTTTTTCAAGAAGTATTTATAAAAGTAGTTATTAACCTTAAAAAAGAGTCCTACCACCACGAAGGTAAGCTGCTTTCCTGGATTCTTAGAATTGCACATAATCAGGTAATAGATCATTTTAGAAAGTCAGCAAAGATGCCTATTGCCGGTAGAACCACAGCTAATCCAGATTTTGATATTTTTAGCGTGATTAAATTGGAAGAAAGTTCAGTTGAAGACGTGATGATAAATGAGCAAATACTAAAAGAAGTTCGTTATTTAATTGAGGAATTACCTCAAGATCAAAAAGAAGTGGTTAAAATGCGATTTTTCATGAAAATGAGTTTCAAAGAAATATCAGAAAAAACCAATGTAAGTATCAATACCTCTTTGGGTAGAATGAGATATGCATTGATTAATCTTAGAAAACTCATAAACGAAAAGGATTTAATATTAACAAATTATTGAATTAGTAACAATAAGTAGGAATCATTCTCGTTCTTAGTTAAAACAACTAAAAGCCTATGGTATGAATTCTACTAAAAATGTTACAATTAAAAAAAATAAACCTAATAGTGAAGTGCTCTTTTCCATTAGGTCATTTGCAAGAGCATATCAAAACAGCACTTCAAAAAAATATGTGAAATCTATTGCTTGGGTTGAAAATTAAGCCTTGAAATTATCTGAAACAATGAGTTCTTTAGTTCCATGGCTCCAGTTGTAAAATCCTTCGCCTGATTTAACACCTAATTTCCCTGCAGTGACCATATTCACTAACAGTGGACATGGTGAATATTTAGGATTCCCGAAACCATCCTGAAGAACTTTAAGTATGGCTAGACATACATCTAGTCCTATGAAATCAGCTAATTGTANGGGCCCCATTGGGTGTGCCATTCCGAGTTTCATTACGGTATCAATCTCTTCCACACCTGCTACACCTTCATGAAGGGTAATAATTGCTTCATTGATCATGGGCATCAAAATTTTATTAGCCACAAAACCAGGAAAATCGTTTACCTCAACTGGAACTTTTCCAATTATTTTAGATAGTTCCATTATGNTTNGAAGTGTTTCATTTGATGTAGAATAGCCTTTTATTACTTCAACCAATTTCATTACGGGTACAGGGTTCATAAAATGCATTCCAATAACCTTATCGGCTCTTTTTGTTACCGCTGCAATTTTGGTTATGGAAATAGAAGAAGTATTGGTAGATAAAATGCAATTTGCAGGTGCAAACTGATCCATTTCTTTNAAAATAGACAACTTTATNTCCATGTTTTCTGTGGCTGCTTCCACTACAAGATCGGCATCAGATACTCCTTCTTNTAGATTGGTAATTTTATGAAGATTTGAGAGTGTTTTTTCTTTGGTTTCTGTTGTAATTTTTTCTTTAGAAAGCATTCTATCTAGATTTTTTTCAATTGTTTTGAATGCCTTGTCCAGTGCTTCAGNTGAAATATCAATAAGATTTACCTTATAACCATTTTGAGCGAATACATGTGCAATCCCATTTCCCATTGTACCGGCTCCAATTACAGCAATATTTTCCATAAATTTTTTTCGGCAAATATAGGATACTTTTTAACTATTTGCCATCTCCTTTGATCATTATAATAGCAGTNTAAAAAAGGATTTTTACATCTAGAGATAANGACATATTTTCTACATATAACAGATCAAATTTTAATCTAGCTACCATTTCATCTACATTTTCTGCGTAGCCAAACTTTATTTGTCCCCAACTGGTAATTCCNGGTTTCACTTTTAATACGTGTTTGTAATGAGGCGCCTTCNCTACAATTTTTTCGATGTAATATTCGCGCTCAGGTCTTGGTCCTACTATAGCCATATCTCCTTTGATTACATTGAAAAACTGGGGAGTTTCGTCTAAACGTGTTTTACGCATAAATTTTCCAATAGCAGTAATTCTTGGATCATTTTGACTAGAAAGTTGAGGTCCGTCTTTTTCAGCTTCTGTTATCATAGATCTGAATTTGAAAATCCAAAAAGGGTTTCCATACAGACCAATTCGTTTCTGTTTAAAGATAATGGGGCCTTTTGACCCTGTTTTAATAAGAAAAGAAAGTAGTATAAAAACTGGAAGTAAAATNAGAATAGCTAGGATCGATAAAAGAACATCCACAATTCTCTTCGTTATCTTTTCCCAAGGGCTTAATATTTCTGGATTAACTGAAATTAATAAAGCTCCAAAGATGGAACTCATTTTAACAGAACCAGTTAAGATGTTATACATATCTGCTATTACTTTTATGCTTACGTTAAGATCTGCTACATCATTTATGATATTATTTATTTTCTCATGTTCCTTTGGCTCTGTAGCAATGATAACTTCTTCAATTCCATTGTTTTGAATGACATTCTTTAGTGCTTCGTAATCACCAAGTTTTTTTAGACCGGTATCCAACATCATATCAGGCCCACCATTAGTTGAGATATATCCCTTGAAAAAATAGCCTGAAGATTTTTTTAGGTTCTGTATTTCCAATAACGTTTCCTTTGCTTTGTTTCTACTNCCAATAATTAACGTATTAAATCCGATGAATCCATTGTGGACTTTTCTTACGATATTNGTCGTGATAATAATTCTAGGGATAAANGTCAAAGTGGTGTGGAGCANTATCAATGCTAAAATGAGGTTATAATAGTCCTGATANGAATTGATTTGGTCATCCAGTAAAAAAGCAAAAAAGATTAAGATGATACCTAAAAAAGATTGAGATAGAGTTTGTGTAATTTCTTTTATTCTGTACTTTTTATAAACGGATTTATATTGNCCCATTGCAGCATAAATGAATACCCAGAAAATGGATAATAGAATGGTGCTTAATACGAGCTTTTGATTTATTTCAAAAGGATACTCCTCTATGTANGTTTTTCTAAAAAAATTAAAACAGACCCATGATGTGGAGGCCGTAGCCCAGTCAAAAATTAGAAATACTATCCAAAAGTATTTTTTTTTCATGGTCTAAAAATCACTTTTATATTGTCCAGTCTAACCCGGATATCGTCTTGCTGATCAGTGTTTTGAATTCTAAAGTAGAGGTCAAATTCTGTTGCGCTAGGAAAAAAGTTGGTGGCATCAGGAATGTACAAATAGGTTTTATTCCACACTACTGTATCTAAAAAATCATAAGTAGGGATGAAGGTAATTAGAGGTTGTCTTACATAAGATGGTATAAAATTGTCTTTGTGAAGGATACCTACTTCAAACGGGTAGTTGTTAGCATAGTTCATTTCTATAAATGCAGGTACATTTATATTTTTAGGAAACTGATTGAATTCCAATTCATTTGTCCTCATTTCAAATATTTCTTGATTTGAACTTAACGCGATTTCACCTATGTTAGAACCATCAAATAAAATATCTGCTGGCTGATCTATAATCACTAAATCAGTGTCAGAAATGATGAAGGTTTCAAATTTAGATTGTGGGTCTTCGAAATCTTCTAGCCAAATGTAAAGTTGTTCTTCATACTCAGTTTCGGGGTATAACCATATAATGCTATCTGGTATTAGATTTACATCTAAAATGTAAGGTTTGTAAAAAGGATACTTGGTTCTATCTACAGAAATGCCATTTTGTTTTATTCCAGGGTGAAGTTTTAAGGCATGATTGCCTTCAAAGTGAAGTGGGATGGTGTTAGGTAATTCATATACTCCTGCAAGGCTCCCGTCAACATAAACCCATACGTCTGTAATTTTTTCACTAGCAGACCCCTGACTACTGTGTGTTATATCAAAATCAAATTCTTCTACGTGAATAAAGGAGGGTATTTTTTCAGGTCTATCAAAAGTCTCGCAGCTCCAGAACAAAAAAATGAATATAACCCAACTATGCTTCATTAAAAATTGAACGCGAAAATATCAAATTTATTGTGATTTTGAAGTTAATTTTGACCTACTGTGATTTGTTCTGAAATTTCAATAGCTAACTGCAATACTTTTTGTGCTGATAGGAGATCAACTTCTGGGCTTTTATTTTGATGTATTGAATTCACAAAAGATTTTAATTCTTCTTCAATGGGATTAGTTTCTGAAGATTTTTCAGTTTGCATCACTACTTTTTTCTTTCCTTTCGGGCCCAAATCAATGACCGGGACAAAAGGTTCTGGTTCCTTTAGTTCTTCTAGGCAAATTAATTCAAATTGTTTATTCAAAAAATCTACCGATATGTAAGAGTCTTTTTGAAAAAAGCGGGATTTCCTCATATTTTTAAGAGACATTCTACTGGCCGTTAAGTTGGCAACACACCCATTTAAGAATTCAATTCTTGCATTCGCTATATCTGGTGTGTCGCTTAGTACCGAAACACCACTAGCATGAATGCTTTTAATGGGGGAATTGACAACATGTAAAAGAATGTCTAAATCATGAATCATAAGATCTAATACAACAGATACGTCTGTTCCTCTAGGGTTAAATTGAGCAAGTCTATGGGTTTCGATAAACTTAGGCTTGGAAATTTCTTTTGATGCTTTTTTGAAAGCAGGATTAAACCTTTCAACGTGGCCAACTTGGGCTTTTACATGATGCTTATTGGCTAGCTTAATTAGATTTTTTACTTCTGAAATAGTGTGAGTAACAGGCTTTTCAATAAAAACATGTTTTCCGTTCACTATCGCTTGTTGTGCACAATAATAGTGGGAGAGTGTTGGCGTGACAATATCCACAATATCGCAAACTTTTATTAAATCATCTAGACTTTCAAACGATTTTACATCAAGAGAAGTGGTAACCTGCTTACTTACATCATCATTGATGTCATAGAACCCCATTAAATCTATAAATGAGGATTCCTTTAAAATTTTAAGATGAATTTTCCCTAGATGACCAGCTCCTACGACTCCAATTTTTAGCATAACTATACTGAAACGACCAAATTTAATAAATATTGGTTTTTATAATAAATTATTAACACCAGATGTTAGCAATATTTGATATTCTAGTTGTTATTTTTCATTAAATGATAGTTCTTTTGTATAGATGAATGAAGCGAAGTATATTGGTTTAAGAGGAAAGTTAGTTGAAGAACTTGAAAGCAAGGGAATCACAGATAGAAAGGTGCTAGATGCGATAAATGTAATTCCAAGGCATCTTTTTCTAGATCCTGTCTTTCGAGATAAATTCGCATATGAGGATGCTGCTTTTCCGATAGGTGAAGGGCAAACCATTAGTCAACCATTTACGGTAGCTTATCAAACTGAGCTTTTACATGCGAAAAAGGGGAGCAAGGTGTTAGAGATTGGGACCGGTTCTGGATACCAAACGGCTGTTTTGTGTCAGTTGGGTGTAAAGGTGCATTCTATTGAAAGACAGAAGAATTTGTTCAATAATGCAAAGCTTTTTTTAAATCAGAATGGATATAGGGCCCATCTTTATTTTGGAGATGGATTCAAAGGGAAACCTGCATTTGCCCCTTTTGATGGTATTATTGTAACCTGCGGTGCCCCATACGTTCCTGAAGAACTTAAATATCAATTGACCGTGGGTGGAAGAATGGTTATTCCTGTGGGTAAGCAAGATGTGCAACAAATGAAAGTAATTGTCCGTTTAGAAGATGAAGTATTCGAAGAAAACACCTATGGAGACTTTAAATTTGTACCTATGATAAAAAATATAAAAAACTAAAAATCAATGGCTTATAATAATTCATATAAACAAACAATTAAATACTTAATCATTTTATTTTTTCTGTTAGTATCTCCTTTTTATCATGCTCAAGATAGCATAAATACAACAGAAAAATACGTATCCATTGAAGGTCAAATATACCCTTCTTTTAACGTGGATCAGTATAGACCAAAAATAAAGTTAAGGTACTTTTTAAATGAAAAATCTGCCCTCCGATTTAATATCAACGTAAATAGAGAATCGGATTATTTTGAGATTAGAGAAATCAATGGCAATGGAGTGGGAAGCGTAGAAAGAATTAATGCATTACATCATTTTTCTTTTGGTTATGAAGGATATAAAAAATATAATAACACGTTAATATACACTGGAATTGAAGGTATCGTTGGTTTTGGAAGAAATGATGAATATGGATCAAGAACGGATTCTCTCATTTTTATTCCGGATCAGAATTATAACATCAAAAGGCCTATCAGGCAATTTGGTATACGATTATTATGTGGTTTAGATCAATATCTGACAACAAATTTATTTATTGGAACAGAGATGGGAATTCAATTTATTCAAACCAATTATTTAGATGGCTCGTATCAAGTTTTAGATCAAAGTTCTCAAACTTCTTCAAATGTCACCTCAATTATTCCAAAGTCCAATGAGCAAGTATTCTCATTAGGAGGTGTAGGTTGTTTGAGAATTGGTTGGGTTTTTTAATCTGTTTACAGTTATTTAACATTGAATTACGTGTATGTAATGTATTTCGTATATATTTGCTGCCGTTTAGCATTACAATAACTTAAATAGTGTTGATATGTATTTAGATTCAGAAAAGAAAAGAGAATTTTTTAAAAAGCACGGTAAGGGGGAGTCCGACACCGGTTCCGCAGAAGGTCAAATTGCATTGTTTACTTACAGAATTAGTCATTTGACCCAACATTTAAAAGCCAACAAGAAAGACTATAATACCCAAAGATCACTTATTAGATTAGTTGGGAAGAGAAGAAGTCAGTTGGATTATTTAAAGGATAAAGATATTGAACGATACAGAGCGATTATCAAAAAATTAAAAATCAGAAGATAATTTAACTGTTAACATGTATTTGAGGGGACTATTGCGCTAGCGTAATGGTCCTTTTTTTGTTAAAATTAAAATAAAATAAATGAATATAATCAATGAAAAAATCAGTCTTCCGGGAGGAAAAGAAATCTCCATTGAGACTGGTAAATTAGCTAAGCAGGCAGATGGTTCTGTGATAGTAAGGATGGGAGACACCATGTTATTGGCTACCGTAGTTTCCAATCCAGATGTAAAAGACGGAGTAGACTTTATGCCTTTGACCGTAGATTACAGAGAAAAGTTTACATCTACAGGTCGTTTTCCAGGAGGATTTCTCAAGAGGGAGGCAAGACCAAGTGATGAAGAAATATTAACCATGCGTTTAGTTGATAGGGCATTAAGACCGTTATTCCCAGATGATTTTCACGGAGATACACAGGTTATGATTCAGTTGATATCATCTGAAAAAGAAAATATGCCGGATGCTCTAGCTTGTTTGGCAGCTTCAACAGCTTTAGCTGTGTCAGATATTCCATTTAATGGACCTGTTTCGGAAGTTAGAATTGCTAAAAAGGACGGAAATCACATCATAAATCCCACATTTGAAGAATTAAAAGGGGCAGATATGGATATGGTCATTGCTGGAACATTGGACAGCATTGTGATGGTGGAAGGTGAAATGAATGAAGTAAGTGAAGCGGATATGCTTGAAGCTATAAAGGCTGCTCACGAGGTTATTAAAGACCAATGTAACTTACAGTTGACCATTGCATCTAAAGTGGCTAAATCAAGCCCAAAGAGAGAATATAGCCACGAAACACATGATGAAGAATTAAAAAATAAAATTCATGCTTTTGCCTATGATAAGTTTTATGACATTGCTAAGCAAGGTCTTGCTGATAAGAAGAAAAGAGGTGAACTTTTTGGCGCAGTAAAAGAGGAGTTTAAAGCTACTTTAACTGAAGAAGAACTAGCTGAAAATGGATTTTTATTAGGTCAGTATTTTAAAGCTACCCAAAAAGAAGCTGTAAGAAGAGTAGTGCTTGATGAAAAAATCAGATTAGATGGCAGAAAAACAACAGAAATAAGACCTATAGCTTGTGAAGTAGATTTCTTACCTGGATTTGTTCATGGTTCTGCCTTGTTTACAAGGGGTGAAACACAGTCTTTAACCGCTTTAACCTTAGGAAGTTCTCTAGATGTACAGCGTAAAGATGGAGCTTTAATGCAGGATGATTTAGATTTCTTATTACACTACAATTTCCCTCCTTTCTCCACAGGTGAAGCTAGACCAATTAGAGGGGTAAGTAGAAGAGAAGTAGGTCATGGAAATTTGGCACTAAGAGCTCTTAAACCTATGTTACCTGGAAAAGACGTTAATCCATATACAATCCGATTAGTTTCGGATATCTTGGAATCTAATGGTTCTTCATCTATGGCTACCGTATGTGCCGGTACGTTGGCGTTAATGGACGGTGGTGTAAAGATGAAAAGACCGGTTTCTGGAATTGCTATGGGATTAATTACAGATAACGAAGGTAAGTATGCTATTCTTTCAGATATTCTTGGTGACGAGGATCACTTAGGCGATATGGACTTTAAAGTTACTGGTACCGAAAATGGAATTACAGCATGTCAAATGGATATTAAAATTGATGGTTTAGATTATGAAATGCTTGAAAATGCACTAAATCAAGCTAAAGATGGTAGAATGCATATCCTAGGGGAAATGATGAAAGCTATGGATGCACCGAGAGCAGATTATAAATCATTTGTTCCTAGAATTGAAACGGTTGAAGTTCCAGAAGATACCATTGGTGGAATCATTGGTAAAGGGGGAGAGACTATTCAGAAAATGCAAGAAGAAACCAATACTTCCATAAGCATTGGGGATCCTGAAGATGGAATGGCTATCGTAGAAGTATTTGCAGACGATAAAGAAGGAATGGAAGAGGCGCTTAGAAGAATTAACCTAATTGCATATCCTCCAATACCTGAAGTAGGAGAGGTGTACAATGGTAAGGTGAAAAACATCGTTACTTTCGGAGCTTTCCTTGAGATTTTACCTGGAAACGATGCTTTGTTGCACATTTCTGAAATTGATCATAAGCGAGTAGAAAAGGTGGAAGATTATTTAAAAGTAGGAGATGAGCTTGAAGTAAAGCTAATTGGTAAAGATCCTAAGTCTGGTAAGCTTAAAATTTCAAGAAAAGCTCTTCTTGAAAAGCCTGCTCCAAAGCAAGAATCAGAGTAATTCAAATCAAATAATTATAGAAAAGCCACATTTATTGTGGCTTTTTTTGTTTATTTTTAGAAGGAATGTAACCTAATTTCGTTTTGGGACGTTATAGTATTTCCCATTTTCAATGGTTAACACACATAGATGAGACAACTAAAAATAACCAAACAGGTCACCAATAGGGAGACCGCTTCGCTTGATAAATATCTTCAGGAAATTGGCCGTGTTGATTTGATTACAGCAGAGGAAGAAGTAGAATTGGCTAAGCGAATTAAAGAAGGAGATCATATTGCTCTTGAGCGTTTGGTTAAAGCAAACCTTCGTTTTGTAGTTTCTGTATCAAAGCAATATCAAAATCAAGGGTTAACCTTACCAGATTTAATTAACGAAGGAAATCTAGGGTTGATCAAAGCTGCTCAACGATTTGACGAAACCAGAGGTTTTAAATTTATTTCTTATGCAGTTTGGTGGATTAGGCAATCTATTTTGCAGGCGTTGGCTGAACAATCTAGAATTGTACGTTTACCCTTGAATAAAATTGGTTCTATCAATAAGATCAACAAACAGTTTTCTGCACTAGAACAAAAATTTGGACGCTCTCCAACACCAGAAGAAATTGCGGAGTCGTTGGATATTACTATCGAAGAGGTGAAGCAATCCATTAAAAATAGTGGTAGACACCTTTCTATGGATGCTCCTTTGTCTGATTCTGAAGATAGTAACAACATGTATGAGGTAATGTCGTCTGATGAGTCGCCTAAGCCCGATAAGATTCTGATGAATGAATCGTTGAGGAGAGAGATCGAACGATCCTTATCCACCTTAACGCCAAGAGAAGCGGATGTTATTCGTTTGTATTTTGGTTTGAGCGGTAAACACCCTATGACCTTAGAAGAAATAGGAGAAAAGTTCGATTTAACTAGAGAACGAGTCCGTCAGATCAAAGAAAAGTCTATTCGTAGATTAAAACACACTTCTCGCAGTAAGTTGTTAAAATCTTACTTAGGTTAATATTTCCATAGCTTTAATTCTTTTGTTTTCTTTGTGGTGAATTTAATTCTTCT
>NZMV01000016.1 GCA_002694645.1 Crocinitomicaceae bacterium
CTGATGAAAATGAACTGTTTGAATCACTTAATTCCATTGCTATTTGTATGGGTGATGGAATACTAAAGATCGTCTTTTTAAGTTCAATATTAATATTTTGGTTCTGATCAACTGATACTTCAGTTGTATCATCCATTGAAGATGATTTCTCTTCAAATTCCCCGCATGAAAGGAGAGTTAGGAAAACAAATGGAATATAATATTTGGAAATGGACATTATTAAACTTTAAAGATGTTAATGTAAACAAATGTAATAACATATAAAAGAGAAGTACTTCTCATTCTTCATAATTATTAACATCCCACTAAAAATTGCAATTCAGTTAAAATTCTAATTTAAAAAACTTAGGTTTATACTTTATTCTAACCATCTTTAAACCTGTCATGTACGTTGATGTAATTGTTCCTTTAGCGTTACCCAAAATTTTGACTTATCGCTGTGATGATCAAGAATCTATTCAAACAGGGTTACGTGTTATTGTACAGGTTGCTAAAAAACAATACACTGGAATTGTTTACACTACAAATCAAAAACCTCCTTCTTATAAGACCAAGCCCATTGTGGCGATTTTAGATGAAAAGCCCATACTGCAAACTGAACAACTTCAACTTTGGTCTTGGATTTCAAGATATTACATGTGTTCGTTAGGTGAATTAATGATTGCAGGTATACCCAACGCCTTAAAATTGCAAAGTGATACATACTACATTACCTCATGTAATTTCGAAGAAGAAGATCTATCCACCTACAAGGAAAATGAGCAAATCATATTGGAAGCTTTACACCATAACAACCGTTTGAGTTTAGCTGAAATAATAGATATTTTAAAAGTAAAATACCCTCATCCATATCTAAAATCTTTATTGAATAAAGGCAAAATCACCTTGTACGAAGAGCTTTCAGATGGATACGCAGAGAAGAAGATTTCAAAAATCAACCTTTCCCCAAAGCTAAAAGAGGATGACGAGTCCATGAAACAAGCCTTTGATCAATTAACAAGAGCTCCAAAGCAAGAAGCTTTATTTCTACATTTTTTACATCGATTTCAAGATATTGGCGAAAAAGCCATCTCCAAAAAGAAACTATTAACCTCTTCATCGTCATCTCCTGCTGTATTGAAAGGATTGATAGATAAAAAAATACTGATTCAGTATGAAGAAGAAATTGGACGAATATCAGGTTTTAAAGGAGAAACCAAAAAATTACCTGAGCTTTCTTCCGCTCAACATACTGCTTTTGAATCCGTTACCACACTTTTAAAAGAGAATCAAAAGGTGTTGTTACATGGCGTTACGGGAAGTGGAAAAACTGAAATATATATTCATCTTATTGAACAACAGCTTAAGAACAAGAAGAAGGTACTTTATTTATTACCTGAAATAGCTATTACTACCCAAATCATACAACGTCTTCAATCTTATTTTGGGAATCGAGTAGCCATTTACCACTCTCGCTTTTCCATGGCAGAGCGGACGGAGCTCTGGTATGATCTTTTGGAAGAAAAATTCAAGGAATATGATGTAATTCTTGGGGCTAGATCAGCTGTTTTTTTGCCTTTGAAAAACTTAGGTTTGGTGATTGTAGATGAAGAACACGAACAGTCCTACAAACAATTTGATCCTTCACCTCGCTATCACGCTAGGGAGGTAGCCAGTAAGTTGGCGGATATTCATAACGCTCAATTGTTGTTGGGTTCTGCTACTCCTAGTATTGAAATGATGCAACTAGTGAATGAGAAAAAAATAGGGTATGTAACACTGAAAAAACGATTTCATCAAGTACCCATGCCTGAAATTCAGTTTGCAGACTTGAAAAGAGCACATCAAAAAAAGGAAATGAAAGGTGCTTTTTCTTCCTTTCTTCTAGANCAAGTAGAAGAGACGTTAAAAGCCAATAAACAAGTTATTTTATTTCAGAATCGAAGAGGATATGCTCCAAGGCAGCTGTGTACAACGTGTGGTTGGATACCCATGTGTAAGAAATGTGATGTATCCATGACCNTACATAAATATCAACCCATCATGAAATGCCATTATTGTGGTTACACGACTAAAAAAGTGGAAAAATGCGGTGCTTGTGGTAGTCATGATATCAAGCAAATGGGTCTTGGTACGCAGAAAATAGAGGAGGAGATTACCCATCATTTTGGAGATCAGTATANTGTGAAAAGAATGGATTGGGATACCACCCGAAAAAAGTCTTCCTTTCAATTGATCATAGATCAGTTTGAGCAAAAAGAAATTGATATTCTCATCGGAACGCAAATGGTCAGTAAAGGGTTGGATTTTGAACACGTGGGGTTNGTTGGTGTAATGCAGGCAGATGATTTGTTGTTTTATCCTGATTTTAGGGCTTTTGAACGCAGTTTTCAATTGTTGACTCAAGTAAGTGGTAGAAGTGGGAGAAAAAACGAAAGAGGAAAAGTAATATTACAAAGTTATGATCCTCATCATTGGATCCTACAGAAGGTGATGGAATATAACGATGAAGCATTTTATAAACAAGAATTAGCTGACAGGAAGCACTTTAATTATCCTCCTTTTTATCATCTTATTCATCTTACCTTACTGCATAAAAGGGTAGAGGTGTTGTCAGAAGGATCTAGAGAGTTAGGAAAACGACTAAAAAAGAAATTAGGTAATCGAGTTCTAGGACCTGAATTCACCATCATTCCTCGAATAAATACTTANTATCAGCATCAATTCATCATAAAATTAGAGAAGAGTCTTTCTTACAGTAAACTAAAGAAATACTTAAAGGACGAAATTGATCGCTGGAATGCAGAAAAAAGCTACAAGTCTATTAGAGCTAAAATAGATGTGGATCCGATGTAGAACNTAGTACNTGCTTAAAANCCCATTAATTCCCGNACCTTTCTCGTGTTTTCTTTATTGGTTACTCTTNNNAGTAAGACAAAAGCNACTTCAGTAGCTGNGGAAGGACCACATGAGGTAATGATGTTATGATCTACTACAATGGGTTGATCCGATATGTTCACGCCATAGCTTTCTAATTCATTNTGATAGNTGGAGTATGTAGTTCCNTTTTTATGTTGAAGCACTCCACTTTTGGCTACAGGTAATGCTCCCACACAAACAGATGCGATCCATTTGTTTTGATCATTAAAAAGTTGAATGAGATTTAAATAAGCAGGATCATAGGCATCNTCATAATAGTGGTAATCTTTAAAGCCACCTGGAATAGCTAACGCATCAAATGCATTTACGTCTATTTCCTCTACAAGATGGTCTACTACAAATTTTGAATCAAAAGCACTTTTAATTTCTTTGCTTAAAGCACATGTATGGAGTGCCGTAGNTTGGTCTCCTTCCTTCANATTCCAACCCATGACATCGATAAANGCACTGGCCTCTAGAATTTCAAAACCATTAGCTAGTAGTAGCAGTACTTTTTTCAATTTTTAAAATTTTAACTCAAAATAGGACAAATAATTAANATGGACTTTCTTGTTTTTTTATATTGCAAACTATCAGCATCAAATTAAGATGCCTCAAATCTGACCAAAAGACCAAGGTATGCTCCAAATTCAAAAGAAATATATTCTCTTATGGATTTTTTTTATTCATTTGATACCATTTCTTAGCGGTCAGATAAACCCTAGTCAAATTGATATTGTAAGGGGTAAATATGGCACTCCTCACATTTTTGCCAAAACCGATAAAGAAGTAGCTTACGGACTAGCTTGGGCTCATGCAGAAGACGATTTCAAAACCATTCAAGAGACTTTTTTACCATCAAAAAAAATGATGGGCAGACATCTTGGTAAAGAAGGAGCCCAATTGGATTACATAGCTCAACTTCTAAAATGNGAAGAATTGGTAGACAGAGAATTTAANAACNTGTCGCCNGNNGTNNTAGANGTGATAAGTGGTTATGTAGAGGGNATTAANGCCTATGCTGAAAAACATCCTGAGCAAGTTTTNGTGAAAAAATCCTTACCNTTAACAGCNAAAGATTATGTCATTGGNTTCAATTTTGTNATTCATTTCTTTTCTGANATTTCATCAACACTNAAAGATTTATATGCCAACNACATNCCAGTNATTCATGATTCTGTTTTTCATCATATGGGTTCAAATGCATTTGCATTTAGCAAGCGTAAAACCACAGACCATAAAACCTACATTAACATCAATACCCATCAGCCTTTAGAAGGCCCTTTTTCATGGTATGAGTCCCACCTTTGCAGTGAAGAGGGTTGGAATATGCTGGGTGGACTATTTCCAGGCTCTCCTTTTCCCTTTATAGGAACCAATGAACACCTAGCTTGGACTCACACGTACAATTTCCCTGATTTGGTTGATGTATATCAACTTGAAATACACCCTAAAAGAAAAAACCTTTACCGTTATGATGAGCAGTGGAAAAAGTTTGATAAATCAAAAGCAAAACTTAAGGTAAAATTAAAGGGTAGTATAGTATTTCCATTTTCTAAAAAAGTACTGTGGAGTGAATATGGCCCAGTGGTTAAAAATGATAGTGGGGTGTTTTCATTTCATCTCAATTCCTTAGAAAATATTTTAGCCATAGACCAGTGGTATCAAATGAGTAAGTCTGAAAATTTTGATCAGTTTAAAGAGGCATTACAACTAATGGGGGTCCCCAGATTTAATATTGTATATGCAGACGATAAGGATAATATTTTTTACATGAGTAACGCTAAAATCCCACTTAGAGACTCTATTTACAATTGGTCTACCACCTTACCTGGAAATACNTCTAAAACCAAAACAACTNCCTATTTNCCTTANGAAAGNCTNCCCATNCTAGAAAATCCTGATTGTGGGTATATTTTCAATACAAATAACTCTCCCTTTAATTGCACCCAAAAAAATGAAAATTTAAATGAGGTTGATTATCACGCTAGTTTGGGGTATGTAGAAGATAAGAATAACCGAAGTTTGAGATTTGAAAAACTCATTGATCAATATGATCAGATAAGCTACCAAGATTTTTTAACTATAAAATACGATCAAGAATACGCGAANCCAATATTCTGCCCTTTTAAAATCAATAAAATCTTCAGCGTGGAATTTGAAGAGTCACCAGAAGTTCAAGATGTTCTTCAGCTNATTCAGCAGTGGGACAGAAAAGCTGGAATCAATAGTGTAGGAGCTGCTCAGTTCAGTATTTTCTATAAGACGCTCAGAAAAAAGCTCAGGAAAATGAATTTTGATTACGAATTAGAGATCCCAGATTCAACACTGCTTCAAACATTAAACGAAACAAAAAACTATTTGACCAAANATTTTGACCATTTGAACATAACACTTGGAGAATATCAAAAGCATGCCAGGGGAGATGTTGAACTTCCAGTAGGGGGGTTGGTGGATATGATTGCGGAGTCATCNTCTACAAAATANAAAGATGGACGAGTTAAAATTGATAAGGGAGATTCGTACATCATGTTAGTACGTTTTGGGGAAGATTTGCCTGAAATTGAAACGGTCCTTCCTTATGGTATTAGTAACCAACCTAACTCTACTCACTANACCGACCAGATGAATATGTATGTAAATCATGAGAGGAAAAAAATGACTTTAGAAAAGGAAGCTATTTATGAAACGGCAATAAAAATTTACCATCCAGAATAATTTCTTCATCAGTAGTCGTAAACTATTAGCAATAAACGTTATTTTTAATTTTGTTTTTATTTCGGGGTGTAGCTTAGTCCGGTTAAAGTGCGCGTCTGGGGGGCGCGAGATCGGAGGTTCGAATCCTCTCACCCCGACATTTCTAATTGGATAAAATATATTTGAAAAGGATTCTAAAATTGATTTACTTTATAGTATGAAAAAGAGAATTATTATAAGAGTTGAAAAAATATTTAAATACAAAAAAAGATAAGAAGTGAAAACAGAATTATCTCTCTACTTATCTAGCATTATTTTATCATTCTTTTTCATAATGGAAGCTTTATTTTCTGCTGACTTTAGAAGAGGACTGAGAGGTAAGATCAAATACCGTAATATAGCTTATATAATTTCAAGTTTATTAGTTATTTTCCTATTGAGTAAGATTTCAAAACATCTTTCGTCTCTGGATTTAAAAAGTTTAGAAGTTTATAAGTTCCCTTTAATAGACTTTGTAGGGTGTTTTTTAATTGCTGAATTATTAAATTGGCTAATTCATTATATTAAGCATCAGGGCTTTTTTTGGAAATTTCATTTTCAACATCATTTAGATAAAAGATATACTGTATTGCTGACAGCACATACCCATGGAATTGAGGTCTTATTATCAGGGGTTTTTATTGGTATTATGATGAATTTAATTGGATTTAGTATTGAAGCTATTAACCTGTATTATTGTTTTTATGTTTTTGGAAATACATACCAACATTCAAGTTTTAATTTAAGTCTTGGGCCATTAGATAAAGTAATTGTGTCACCTCGTTATCATCGCATCCACCATTCAAAATCTTATCATGCAAACTTTGGGTGTACATTGACAATATGGGATATTGTATTTAAAACAGCTAAGAGGCCAAAGTCCGAAGTTGTAAGGGATATTGGAATTAATCAAAAAGATGAGCCAATAGGCTTTTTAAAAGAAACGTTTTTCTTTTTAAAAAACTGAGTATTTCCATAATATATTTAAGAATTTCCTAGTCTTAAATCTGTGATAATATAAATTATTATGAAAAAGGCAGAGCAATTGACTGATTTAGACGGTTTTCAAAATATGGTAAAATTATTGGTGAGGTTAACTTATAAAGCAAATTTTAAAAATATCAATTGACTTCATTAAGATTAAGAGGAAAAAGCGCTGGGGGTTTGCGATCGCCCGCCTTAATGTTTTTTTCTTCGTAATAGTTTTCTAACATTTGGACATACTGATT
>NZMV01000090.1 GCA_002694645.1 Crocinitomicaceae bacterium
GCTTATCTAACAGTAAAAATACAAATGTATATGTGGCGGCTTTTACCACCTCCCATGCTCGTCTTCGCCTATACAAGGAATTAGAGTTATTAGGAGAACAGGTTTTGTATCATGATACAGATAGCATTGTATATGTGAGCCGCCCTGGAGGATATGAAGTTCCCACTGGCAACATGCTAGGAGAATGGGAGGATGAATTNCATGGGGANCATATGGTGAATGTTTGGACCAGTGGAGGACCAAAATGTTACGCCTATCAATTATCGGATGGTTCTACTACTTGTAAAGTAAAAGGTTTCAACTTGAAGAGATCCGACACNGCCAAGTTGATTCATTATAATTCTATGAAGGGTCTGGTAGAAGATAGGTACCATCAGAACGTAGAAACAAAAATTAGAACAACTCAGACTATNATCAAACGTGTGAAGACTCACGCATTACTGAAGACTGAGGAGCAAAGTAAGGAATTGCGTGTCCAGTATACGAAAGGAAATGTAGTTGTGCATAGGAATAACATGGTAGAGACTCTTCCTTTTGGATATTAGATAACTTTCTTGGATTTATATCTATTGAATTAATATATAGATATGACTTTAAGTGAAAAAGAAACNGATGCTATTCTACAGAAAGTGTACTATGATCCTAAAATTGGACTTGTAAGTGCGGATCGGTTGTACAAGAAATTGAANTCTCAAGGCNTTACCCGAAAGNAAGTNNNNGAGTTTTTAANGAAGCAGCAAGTCCAACAACTGCATTATCAGNCNAAGAAACNCATGTACTACCCTATCTATAGTATGATGGATGGTAGCTATCAGGCGGATCTTATGTTTTACCCACGGTTGAAGAAAATCAATAATGGATATGACACCATTATGACATGTATTGAAGTTACAACTAGAAAAGGATACTGTATCCCCATGAAGGGGAAGAAAACACAAGCTATACTTGANGCATTTGGTATCTTAATANATAAAACTTCTAAATGTGGTATGCCTGTGAAAATTTTGACCACAGATTTGGGTTCAGAATGGATATCTGATGCATTTAATGAGGTTGCGACAAAGCAAAAAATCCACCACTTCACGGCACAAGAGGGGGATCATCACAAGATGGGCATGATTGAACGATTTAATCGCACTATNAAAGCTCTTCTGGGTAAGTATTTCACTGCATTCAACACTAAAGGAAAATGGATTGATACTCTTGAAGATATAGTATATAATTACAACCATACCTTTCATAGAGGGATTCAATGCACACCCATGGAGGCAGAGAAAAGCAAAACCATCAGAGCACAGATTCGTGNAGCTGCCTCCTTCAAAACTTCATTATTGGATCATACTANGAATTTGCATGTCGGAGATCGGGTGCGAGTGCTCCGTAACCGAAATTTATTTGAAAAGGAGGGCCCTAAATGGAGTCGTCAAATTTATGAGATTGAAAAAGATGATATCACGACATTCAAGCTAAAGGGGCAAGATCGTGTATATAAACACTATGAATTACGAAAAGTTCAAGAAGTAGAGACTAATCCTTTAGTGAGAATACCACAGAGCTTTGATGTGGAGCAACATTTGGCACAAGCAAGAGAGAATCGTCCTGGTCCGAGCTCCAGTGTACAACATCGTCCACAGACCCGACACCAGGGGACTNNTNTANCAAGAAACAATGAAGGACAGAGATCNAGAGGACCTTCAGAGGCACAAGTGAAGGAAATCAATGACCTTAAAGGCGAATTAATTGGAGTTGAGTTCATAGATGAAGGTATCAAATGGAAAATTGTGGACGTNAAATGGAATGGTAAGTATCTTAAAATTATGGTATACTACTATGATATGGACAAATACAAANNAGTACCACCCGTTAGTGATCAAGAGTATTCAACAGTGAATTTAATTCGTGAAATGCTTCCAGAAAATAATCTCTAGATTAGTATATATAATATGAATCAAGGATTTCAACCAAAGAAAGCGCAAGACACTTCTCTTTCAACAAAGATACGGAAGTTTAAAGAATTATATGAGGAAATTATGCAACAAATGAAACCAAAGAAGAAGAGTCAGTTACGATCTTTCTCACCACAGACATTCTCCCGTATGATTCAAGAGAACTTTGAAGAAGAACGAGTTACTCCAAAATTAAATTTATTTAGTGATGTTACGTGAGAAAAAAATAATATCTAGAAATATACATGTCTTCAGAATTAAAAATTCAAGATTTAGGTTCCAAAAAGTGCAATCATCCATTAGATCATACTTTCTTACCAAATATTCCTATGCGAATGCTAGTGATTGCACCATCTAATGGTGGCAAGTCTAATATGTTGAAAAATATGTTGCTTCGTCCAGAATTNGGATATCGTAAATACTTCACCGATCCAAAGACAGGAGNTTTGAATTACTTTGTGTTCTCTCGCACCTTAGGAGTAGATCATACTTTGGATGCTCTTGTGGATCAGTTACCTAAATTTCATTCTTATAGTGAATGGGATGATACTGTCATCAAAGAAATCATGGAATATAGTCGTTTGAAGACTCAACGAGGGGTGCTATTGTTACTGGATGATATGATCACGGACACNAGGGCATTCAACAAACGGTCTGGTAATCTACTAAATGAACTAGCATTTATGGGTAGACATCATAAGGTGAGTTTCATTATTACTTCACAGTCCTACACTTCCATCCAAAGACCCATTCGTATTAATGCCTCTGCTGTTATTGCTTTTAATTTGAAGAATAAAAGGGAGGAGCAAACNTTTTTGGATGAGCAAAGTATGTGGGAAAATGTTCTGAATTTGTACACTTTAGCCACTTCTCAGAAGTATGGATTTTTGTATTTGAATAAGGATACAGGGAAGGCATATCACAATTTTGAAAGATTACTTCAATGATTTTCTTCACTTTCCGAGGATGACGTACTACTNATTTCCCATATACTGGAATCTGAATCCTCTGTTTGTTTTGGAACTTGTAACTTTGCAACTTCAAGTTGGAGGCTTTCCATTTTTTGATTCATGGCGATTTGGAATTCTTGCATGAATTGTTGAACTTCTTTCTGCTTCGTCTCTTGCTGAATTTGATTTGTTTTGCTTTCAGTGCTTAAAGTCTTCAACGAATCTTGTATTTCAGATATTGTACTTTGCAAATCTTCCAAGGTGGTTTCAGTATCTGTTGGCGACATTTCAGACTTTCTATTCTCTTGTTTTACAAATTCTTCATATGTAACGCTATCGGCCATAGTTATATATGAATAATCTATATATTTTTCTCAGACATTGATTCCAACTTGTCAATGTGTCTCTGGATGGCTCTCTTCACGGCGTCTGANCGGTTCACTCTTTGGGGAATAATCACTCCTAGTTCTCTTAGTTCATCTAGTTCTTGAGCATCAATACGAGCATTGTCTTCGGGAAGAGCCTCTAGTTTGGATAGTAGCTCCGCTAAATTGTCTCCGTATTCGGTGTCTGTGAGATATGAAGTTGCAACATTGACCTCTTCCCACAACTTATTTATGTAATCATGGAGATTGCTNATATTCGTGATTCCTTGAAGTTTTCTTTGTTTCCATTCACGTTNTGTGATATCTTGGTGGTCAAAAATATNCAANATATGCAATGGCTCTCTTTGTGATGAAANNATTGGTGGTTNAGAACGGTGANGNCCNTCTTCTACAGGATCAAATTCATATTTTTCCTNGGTTATTTCNGNAGTTGAATCAGGGTTTGGAAAGGGTTTTGTGTATTGCATTTTCTGGNAGGGNTNAGTGGGTTCGTNGATACTGTGTGAAGGTATTANGTCGTCTTCTANGACNNGTCCATAGTCTGGAAATCGGTTAGTTGTAATCCATGCNGNTTTTGGTCTCGTAATTTNTGGNATNTAGTCGTCTGAGGGTTNCATTAATCCTGATCTGTATGTGATTCTGTAATTTGGTTCCATATATTAAAAGTCTAGATATTTATTTTCTCCATGAAGTATATAGAAATGGAAAGTTTTGGTAAGGAAAATTGTAATGACTTCAAAGTTTCGGGTCCAAACCTTGAAAGTTTCGGTACGGAAGATGTAAAAGTGGAGGAGTCTGAGGGTATTTTGGTCGGGGATTCGGTTCCAAAGT
>NZMV01000017.1 GCA_002694645.1 Crocinitomicaceae bacterium
TAGGAATTGAGGTGTCACCGTGGCCTATCAAATTGTATCCACTTTCCTTTTTTGTGATATGCCCAATGATAGATAAAGCTGTATTTTTTGAAACAAGCTCAAAATCTTTTTGGTTAATGGTGAATAGTAGTTCATAATCTTCTCCACCGTTTAGTGCACAAGTGGATGGATTTAAATTAAAATCCATAGCTGTATTATATGTTTGTTGATCAATAGGAATCTTTTCTTCGTACAGCTGGCATCCTACTTCACTTTGTTTACAGAGATGTAAAATTTCCGATGCTAACCCATCAGAAATATCAATCATACTAGTGGGCTTAATTTTATTTTTTTCAAGATATTGAATTACATCTTCTCTAGCCTCTGGTTTAAGTTGCCTTTGCAAAATATAATTAAAATCATCCAATTCAGGTTGCATATTTGGATCACTTTTCCATACTTCTTTTTCTCTTTGTAGTATGGTTAACCCCAAATAAGCACCCCCCAAATCACCAGAAACTACAATTAAGTCATTTTCTTTTGCGCCACTTCTTTTGACAATATTATTTTCATCATTTTCGCCCAGAGCGGTAACCGAAATTATTAGTCCAAATGGCGATGATGAAATGTCCCCCCCTATTATATCTACATTATACTTTTTACAAGCAAGCAGAATACCATCATAAAGTTCGTCAATGGCTTCTAGAGTATATTTGCTGGAGAAACCTAAACTCACGGTAATTTGTTTTGGCTTTGCATTCATAGCATAAATATCACTAAGATTAACCACAACAGATTTGTATCCTAGATGTTTTAGTGGAGTATAGGTCATATCAAAATGAATCCCTTCAATTAATAAGTCAGAACTTACTAATGTGTTTTTTTCGTGTGCAACTATTCCTGCATCATCTGATGGCCCAAGAATGGTTGATTCTTGATAGGATTTTATTTTTTTTGAGATTCTATCAATCAGCCCGAATTCTCCTAATTCTTGAAGGCTTTCTATTTTTTTTGAAGTAGACATTTGAGCAAATGTAATAGATAAAAAAAAATCATGCTGCATATTTTTGTTTAACATTTGAAAACCAGAAAACGAGATCACTCATTTTCCTTTTTTTTAAATATTATTTGGGGTATATTTGCCTTGTTTATAATTATTCTAAATAAGAATTAATGATAAAGGTTACAGATAATGCTAAATCAAAAGCCCTGCAGCTCATGAGCGAGGATGGGAAAAACGGATACTTTATTAGAGTTGGGGTGAAAGGGGGAGGCTGCTCAGGTCTTATGTACGAGCTTGATTTTGATAATACATTAAATGAAAGCGATAAATCATTTGAAGATAATGGTATAAAGGTAGTTGTTGATAAAAAAAGTTTTTTGTATTTAGTAGGTACAACATTAGATTTTTCAGGGGGTCTTAATGGAAAGGGTTTTGTTTTTAATAACCCCAATGCAGACAGAACTTGTGGATGTGGTGAAAGTTTTTCATTATAATTTTAAATGTCTTACACAGAAAAGGAATTAAAAAAAGAATTAGAAGGCAAGTCCTATGAGTTTGGATTTGTAACGGATATTGAAGCCGAAAAAGCTCCTGTTGGTTTAAATGAAGAAATTATTAGGCTTATTTCATCTAAAAAAAATGAACCAGATTGGTTATTAGAGTATAGATTAAATGCATTCCGTATTTGGAANGAAATGTCTTCTCCAGATTGGGCTCANGTGAAATATCAAGAGCCTGACTTTCAAAACATATGTTATTATTCAGCACCTAAACAAAAAAAGCAATTAGAAAGTTTAGATCAAGTTGATCCAGAGTTGCTTAGGACCATGGAAAAGTTGGGTATTTCAATGGAGGAACAAAAAAGATTAACAGGTGTAGCTGTTGATTTTGTGATGGACTCTGTCTCTGTAGCCACTTCATTTAAGGATAAATTAGCGGATCTTGGAATCATATTTTGTTCATTCTCAGAGGCAGTTCAAAATCACCCTGAACTGGTTAAGAAATACATGGGTTCTGTAATTCCAGCTTCAGACAATTATTATGCGGCATTAAATAGTGCAGTGTTTACGGATGGGTCGTTTTGTTATATCCCAAAAGGAGTTAGGTGCCCCATGGAATTATCTACTTATTTTCGGATCAATGAAGCTGGAACAGGTCAATTTGAGCGNACTNTAGTAATTGCTGACGAGTCAAGTTATGTAAGCTATTTAGAAGGTTGCACCGCACCTCAAAGAGATGAAAATCAATTACATGCTGCAGTTGTAGAATTAATTGCATTGGACCAGGCTGAAATTAAATATTCAACAGTACAAAATTGGTATCCAGGTGATGAAAACGGTAAGGGTGGNGTCTTTAATTTTGTGACTAAAAGAGGNTTGTGTGGGTACCGATCTAAGATNTCTTGGACACAGGTAGAAACAGGATCTGCCGTAACNTGGAAATATCCATCATGCATTTTAAAAGGAGATTATGCNGTAGGTGAATTTTATTCGGTTGCTTTAACTAATAACTACCAGCAAGCAGATACAGGAACTAAAATGATTCACGTAGGTAGAAATACTAAATCTACTATCATCTCTAAAGGAATTTCTGCTGGATTCAGTCAAAATAGCTACAGAGGTCTTGTNAAAATTGGNAAGGGAGCAAAAAATGCNCGAAACTTTTCGCAGTGCGACTCTTTACTAATGACAGACCAATGTGGAGCACATACGTTCCCCTACATTGAGTGTGAAAATCCATCAGCCATGNTTGAGCACGAGGCCACTACGTCTAAAATAGGAGAAGATCAACTTTTTTATTGTATGCAAAGAGGTATTCCTGAAGAAAAGGCTATTAGTTTAATTGTNAACGGTTATGCAAAAGAAGTACTGAATAAACTTCCAATGGAGTTTGCAGTTGAGGCTCAAAAATTACTTGAGATTAGTTTAGAAGGATCAGTAGGATAATATTACAAGAAAAAATGGATACAGTATTAAAGATTGAAAATTTACATTGTCAGGTTCAAGGCCAACAAATCTTAAAAGGACTTAATCTGGAGATAAAAAGAGGTGAAGTTCATGCTATTATGGGTCCTAACGGCTCTGGTAAAAGTACATTGTCTTCCGTTTTAGCAGGTAAAGAAGATTATGAAATTACAGCAGGGCAAATTCTATATCAAAATGAAGATATTGGTGAACTTAGCCCTGAGGAAAGATCATGGAAAGGAATGTTTTTAGCATTTCAGTACCCCGTTGAGATTCCAGGTGTAAGCAATATCAATTTTTTAAGAACTGCCTTAAATGAAAGAAANAAAGCTCTTGGTAGAGATCAAATATCAGCCAAGGACTTTTTGAGATTAGTNAGCGAGAAATCATCCTTAGTTGGTTTAGATAACAAGCTTAAAAATAGATCTGTAAATGAAGGTTTTTCTGGTGGAGAAAAGAAAAGAAATGAAATTTTCCAAATGGCAATGCTAGAGCCTACATTGTCTATTTTAGATGAAACAGACTCTGGGTTAGATATTGATGCGCTTAAAATCGTGTCAAATGGTGTTAATACTTTAAAATCAGAAGACAACGCAACTATAGTAATCACGCATTATCAAAGGTTATTGGATTATATAGTCCCAGATTTCGTACATGTATTGTATGATGGTAAAATTGTTAAATCAGGAGATAAGTCTTTAGCTCTTGATCTTGAGGAAAGAGGTTATGATTGGTTAAAATTAGAAAAGGCCCTTTAATTTTAGCTAACCGATGAGTACATTAANTTTTAATAAAGATTCTTTTTCAATAGATAACCTTTCATGGGCTTCNGTTGACGNAGCTAAATTACCTGAAAAGTCAGAGGAAAATTGGAGATATTTAAAATGGGGTAAACTAAAGAAAATAAATTTTCATGGTGATTTTAAAAATTACTTATCTAATCTAGACGATTTAGATTTACCTCAATTAGATGGCTATACCATTGTTATAGAAAATGGAGTCTTTAACGATAAATTATCACATATTCCTGCGCACTTAGATGGACTAGAATTTTCCTTCACTAAAAATAATTCTNTANTAAAAGAGGATAGCTATTTTGATGTTTTAAACACGTNTTTTGTNAATAAATCAGTTAATATAAGAACCGTAGCTAATGCCATAATAAAAGAACCTATTAATATTGTTAATGTAATCACTTCNTCAGAAGGATTTGTTAACACCAATACNCATCTTTACCTATCCACTAATTCTTCTCTTACTTTAAACGAATTCTATTTAGCAAGTGATAAAACAACAAATGGATTAACGAATCATCAATGCTCCATTTCAATTGAAAAGGAGGCAAAATTGGTGCTNAATAGATATCAATATCCAAATCACAACTTTCAAATTTGTAAAGATGTTATTTTACAAGAGGAAGATTCNTATTATACTTCTAATAACTTTAGTTCATCNGGAATTTTGGTCAGAAATGATGTCCGTGTGAAAGTAAGTGGTGAAAACTGCCATACNGAACTCAATGGGATTTTNACTCCCTCTTCAAATGAATTTATTGACAACCANACTCTGATTGATCATGNAGCNCCAAATTGTAAATCATTTGAAAATTATAAAGGTTTAATTAAGTCAAATGGAATTGGGGTTTTTAATGGAAAAGTCATTGTTGAAAAAGACGCACAAAGAATTGAGGCATTTCAGCAAAATAACAATATCCTAATTCATGACGATTCTACAGTATATTCTAAGCCTGAGCTAGAAATTTATGCTGACGATGTAAAATGTAGTCATGGCTCTACAACTGGTCAATTTGATGATGAAGCCCTATTTTATTTGAGATCAAGAGGCCTTACCCAGGATGCTGCAATGGAATATTTAACATTGGGATTTGTACATGAAATACTGGACTGCTTCAAGAATTCAAATCANAGGGAATTTATTTTAAAGAAATTCCTTTTAAATTAAAATGCATAAAATTTGTAATTTGATCATCATGAATTACAGATTTTTCTTCTTGTTTATCGTAAATATATTGTGTGTTCTCGCTTACCCACAGGAACTAAAGCTGTCATTTTCTGAACCATTTAACTCTGTCGGACTTGAATCCATTTCATGTATTCCAATTGAAGATAAAATAGTCCATGTACAACAAAAAAGTAAGGANGNNCTCTGCGCACTAACTGTTCATNTTTTTGATGCTCAGTTGAAGAAAAAAGCTTCATTTGAATTAAATGAACCTAAATACACATTTCTTTCTGTAAAGTACTTTTTTAATGAAATTTTTGTATTTGCAAGCCTCAATGAAAATAATCATACGTCTTTATTATACACAAAATTTGATTTACAAATAGGATTTTCATCATTTAAAGAAATTTTTAAGGAGCCTCACAAAGCTGGTTATCCTACCACTTTTGTATTTCCAGAAAATTCGTACAATTCAGAGCTTAGTATTTTGGCTGAACTACCCTATGTTAAAAATAAAAATGAAGATATAAAATTGTTGATTTTTGATCATCAAATGGGATTGATCAAAGAGACATATAATAAGTTGGAAATAAATTTTGATCCGAAGAGAGATAACAAGTTAATCGTATCCCCAAAAGGGAGAGTTTTTTTAATAAAAACACATTGGCAAAAAGGAAATAATTTTGCAATTTACAAGTTAGGTCAAGGAACCACTCAAGAGAAAGTTATTAAGTTGAATAGAAATAAAATCTCAGCTTTAGATTATTTTTTTAATTCAAAGAATGAGTTGGTTATTGCTGGGTTTTATAGTTCTCAAATAAGGTATAACTATGAAGGTTTTTTTTTACTGAAGTATGATCATGATCTACATTTGACTCATAAAAATCAATATTATTTTAGTGAAAAAATCATTAAAACATTTAAGTCTGCTAAAGATATTAAGGAATCTGGTTTTGGATTAGATAAATTCAGATTAACTAGTTTTAATTTGGATAAAGAGGGAAATCATTTTTTAGTAGCGGAACACTTAAGTAGAAAGAAGATGAAAGATGTAAACAACTGGTATTCTGCAGGAATGACAATTGTTAAGTTCAATAAGAACGGTAATTATGTGTGGGGCTGCCCAATTAAAAGAGAGCAGATAAACTCTTCAAGGAGTTTCTTAGGTAGTTTTACCTTAAATGATTTTACTGAACCATATTACTTTTATAATGCTTTATCCAATCTTGATATAAAGAAGGGTATACCTCCAAATTACGGCACAAATAATTATTGTGGAACTAACCATATTACTTTTGATGATTTTGGAATATATTCTACTAAAGAACTTTCTATTTCCTTTCCAGATACCAAGAAGTGGGCATTCAATCCAAATCAATTAAACCCACTAAAAAATCAAAAATCAATTTTTGAAATCACCACAGAAATGAGGGATAAATCTTGTTTAGCAATAATCAATTAATTAAAAGATATTTACTTCTCGTTCTAACTTAACTTGAAATTTGTTGTAAACATCCTCTAAAATATCTTGAGACAGGTCGAAAATTTCTTTTCCACTAGCATTGTTATAATTTACCAAAACAAGAGATTGCTTTTTATGAACACCAAAATTTCCAAAATCTTTCCCTTTCCAGCCTGCTTTCTCAATCAGCCAGCCTGCTGCAAGTTTTACTTCCTTTTCATTTATAGCGTATGAAACAACTTCCGGAAATTTAATTTTTATTTTTTTAAACTGTTCCTGCGGAATAATAGGGTTTTTAAAAAAGCTTCCTGCATTTCCAATTTTCTTTGGGTTGGGAAGTTTATTTGTTCTGATCTCGATTACGGCATTACTAACATCTTTTAGAGTAGGTCTGCTAATTTTATTTTTAATTAAAGTACTTTTAATATCTCCGTATTTAGTATTCAATATGGGTTTTTTTTGTAATCTCAACTTAATATCTAGTATGATGTATTGGTCCTTGA
>NZMV01000018.1 GCA_002694645.1 Crocinitomicaceae bacterium
TAAGGTCAAACTCTCCAAAATTAGAAACAATTAAGTCCAGTAAATTATCATTATTTAAATCAACAAATATGGGCTTAGCGCCCCTTCCAAGATCAATTGTTTCATCTTGTAGTAAATTATTTTGTTGAAAATAGAACGATGGCGAATGGTTGGAACCGAAATTTTTATAAAACCATATGCTCTCTTTATCCTCTGTGTCATTATCAGAATTTGGTGAAACAACAAGATCTTTTATCCCGTCAAAATCCATGTCCTCATAAAATGATGCTGGAAATATGAATAAATCAACAGGTAGACTATTGCTTGGAAATGAAGTGTCTTGACTAATAAAAGAAGTGTTTTGGTTAACTCCAATATTGTCATTATAAAGTGCAACAAGATTTCCAAAAGACACATCACCAAGGATTAAATCTTTGACATTATCGCTGTTAAGATCCAGCGACAAAACGGTTGACCCACTATGCCTTGCAGTTTGATTTCTAGTTGTTGAAGTACCCATATTAGACTCAGGAGATGACACATTAAAGCCGCAAGTGTCAAATAAGATGCAAGTGTTTGTCAGTCCATCTTCTCTGAAGTGTCCCCAACATGCATTTTTAAGTTCAAAAATCAATGAATCTTGATTATACCCACTCTCAACAGACAAATTTTTGTGGTATTCTAAACTTGAACCTAGCACTCCAAAGCTTAGTATATCCAAATCACCATCTCCATCAATATCATTTATAGCAGGAATGTCAACTACACTTACATAGAGATTAGTGTTAGTCGAATATTGATAAGAATATACAAACGGATTAGTAATTAGATTAAAGCTTAGTTCATCATTTACAGAGGTATTTTCCCATACTCCTATACCCCCCGAAACTGAGCAAAAAATATCTTTTTTATTGTCATTATTATAGTCTCTTAGTAAAACCCAACTGCTAAGGCTTTGAGGAAATAATTGTTCATACTCAGGTGCATAAGAATAAGAATCTCCATTGTTTAAAAAGGTGGTTATTTTATTNCCAGTGCGATCAAAAACAAATAAATCCTCCATTGAATCAAAGTTTAGATCAATTTTNGAAATTTGAACGGCATTGAATCCACCCGTCCANGGGTTGGAAAGGGTGTCAAAACCATCTATGACTAAAATATCATTTGATTGTATAACATTGTGGGGTTTTGTTTGAGAGGTTATGGAACTCACTATGAACAACGAAAAACAACAATTAAATAATTTAAGTTTTTTGAACATGACTCCCAACATAATATATATCAAAANTTTAAATTNATAATTTGATAAAGTTAACTAGTATTTAAATATGATAACGAAGATGTTGATTATAAGTTGGTAATAATCAATTGAAATTCTATATTTGCGCCCTCAAAATTGTNTTATTAATATTNTANAAAAAATATTTAATGAGAAATAGAAGTGCCATATGGGTATTTACTATCCTGTTATTTTTAGCTTGTNTATATCAACTTTCCTTTTCATGGGTGACTAGATCGTTTGAGTCAGATGTGAACGACCAAGCCGTTGGAAAATTTGANTCCCTTACACAAAACGCAATTCCTTATTTCACCCTCAATGGAGATACNTTAATAGTTGATGGAAATAGTAAAAAAGAAAAGCAACAAATTGTTAGTTATTATGAGCAAAAACTTTTANCTGATCAATCAGATGCTCCTGTTTACCCAATAATTGATTTAGATTATCANCGCTGCAAAGATCAAGAATTAGGATTAGGACTTGACCTTCAAGGAGGNATGAGCGTAACNTTAGAAGTTTCTATAGAAGACNTAGTTAAAAACTTTGCTAAAGCTTCAGCTAAGAAACCATCNTTCAGAAAGCCATATAATGCGGCCTTAAAAGATTACAGAATGGGTGAATCAACTGTGGATGCACCTAGTGACGATTTTATAGGCTTATTCGCTGCACATTACAAAAATATGTACGGGGATGAACCCATGACGTTTTTTACAGTTGGNCTTAAAGACTACTTAGACAAAAATAGCTCTAAAAGTAATGTTAACATTATTGCTAAACTTAGAGAAATAAGCGAAGATGCAATTGAAAAAACACATAGAATTATTGAGTCAAGAATAAACAAGTTCGGTGTAAGTCAACCTAATATTAAAAAACTCGCTGTTTCTGGCAGACTTCAAATTGAGTTGCCAGGAGCTAAAGATAAAGGTAGAATTAGAAAATTATTGCAATCTACTGCTAGCTTGGAATTCTGGGATGGAGCACACAAAGATTGGACTAATAAATTTGTTGAATTAACTAAAGCATTTTCCAATACTGCNAACGAAGATACAGTCGAGAAGTTTAATGAATTAACTGACGATTCACTATCAAAGCTTTCTGTAGTCGACTTGGCCATATATAATGAGGAGAAAGCTACGTTTGATTCACTAGCAGAACTGAGAGCTGTTGAAAAAAGTATTGAGGATTCCATATTATTAGCTGAAGGAAAGATTTTAAATGGGACTTTAAAATTCGCACATTCTCCTGGTTCACCCGTGATAGGATTCTCTAAAACAGCTGATACCTCAAGAGTAAATAACATTCTCGAATCCGAAAAAGCCAATGAGATTTTTGGTCAATATAAAAGGGTGAAGTTCTTATGGTCCAAAGAATATTACACTAAAGAAAAGGGGTATAATTTTGAAGGACATCAACTGATGGCCATTGAAGTTCCTAAAAATGGTGAAGCTAAAATTAACGGTGAAGATATNGTAGATGCTATGCAGAGTTTTGACCAAAATTCAAAACCTTCAGTTCTTTTAACATTTGAATCAAAAATTGCAGATACGTGGTCTAAATGGACAGAGCAAAAAGTGGGTAAGATTATTGCTATAGTGTTAGATGATCAAATATTTTCTGCACCTGTTATTAACCAAAAAATTTCCGGTGGTAATACGGAGATTTCGGGAGGATTTGAAACGATTGAAGAAGCCCAAGATTTAGCTAACATACTTAAGGCGGGATCTTTACCCGTGCCAGCTGTAATCGTTGATGAAGCTATAGTAGGTCCATCATTGGGAGAAGAAAATATTTTATCNGGTACATGGTCATTGATTGGTGCAGGACTACTCATTTTACTTTATATGCTTTTTTATTACAAGAGAGCAGGNTTTGTAGCTAATNTAGCATTAGTTGCAAATGTATTTTTCATCTTTGGAACATTAGCTTCTTTAGGAGCTGCATTAACTTTACCTGGATTCGCNGGNTTGATATTGACAATTGGTATGTCAGTTGATGCNAATGTGCTTATATATGAACGGGTTAAGGAAGAACTCAGTAANGGAAAAGGCATAAAATTAGCAATACAAGATGGTTATAAACACGCTTATACAGCAATAATTGATGCAAACGTAACATCACTGCTTACGGCCATAGTTTTAGCTTATTTTGGATCTGGTCCAATTCAAGGATTTGCAACTACCTTAATTATTGGTGTTTTTACTTCTTTGTTTAGTGCAATTTTTATAACAAGGCTTATATTTTCTTACTTATTGGACAAAAAGTGGAACTTATCTTTTTACAGAAACGCGACTAAGAATTTATTTACTACCACATCCATTAAATTTCTATCCAAGAGAAAAATCTCCTATTCTTTGTCTGCAATTATTGTCATCATTGGAATTTATTCATTATTNACTAAAGGATTNGANGGAAGTGTNGAATTTACNGGTGGCAGGTCTTANAGGGTAGAATTTTCTGAGGAGATGAATAAAGAAGAGGTAAAAACAGCAATTACCGAAGTTTGTGAAAATATTCCACCTGAAATAAAAACGGTAGATAANAATTTCACTTTAGAAATTACAACTAAGTACCTTGAAGGATCGGAGACAAAAAATAAAGTTTCAAAGATCGATTCATCTATGGTTACTGCATTTGCAAANTTAGGATTTGTAGATGATCCGACTTTAGATTCAGAAAATAGTTTCAAGATTTTATACTCAAGGGGAGTTGAGAAACAGATATCTAATGAGTTAATACAAGGCTCTTTTTTAGCTGTCCTATTTTCACTATTTGTAATCTTTATTTACATTGCTTTTAGGTTTAGAAGATGGCAATATGGTCTNGGAGCGCTTGTAGCTATGTTCCATGATGTTTTAGTTGTTCTTGGGCTTTTTTCCATATTTTANAACATACTACCTTTTTCAATGGAAATAGACCAAGCATTCATAGCCGCTATTCTTACCGTNATAGGGTACTCAATCAATGATACTGTGGTTGTATTTGATAGAATTAGAGAATATGCAGCTTTTCATAAAAAATCCTCATCTATTCAAGTAGTTGATAAAGCATTAAATAGTACATTGTCTAGAACTGTAAATACCTCATTAAGTACATTCTTAGTTTTACTTACCATATTTATGTTTGGAGGAGAATCCATTAAAGGATTTTCATTTGCTTTGATGATAGGTGTGTTAGTAGGAACATACTCATCNTTGTTCATAGCAACTCCNTTAGTAGTTGATTTCTCAAAGAAAAACATCAAAGGCTAATGTCTAATCATCATTTTTTATTACTTGATGGTATTAGTACAGGCGAGTTATTTTTCGTTTTTTTAATNATACTNATTTTTTTTGGGTCTAAAAGTATCCCTAAGATGGCTCGTACTTTTGGAAGAGGTATCAGGCAAATAAGAGATGCTTCACAGGAAATACAAGACGACATTAAAAAAGCAGCATTTGATGACCCAACTACAGATCATACATCAAAAAACAATTCGTAGTGATTGGTTATGATATAGGTTTACTAATATTAGGTTTAGTANTTCTAATTTTTGGGGGTGANCTTCTTGTACGATCAGCTGTTTCTTTCGCTGAAAANTTTGGTGTTTCTTCCTTTTTAATAGGTGTTACTGTAGTTTCATTTGGAACCTCCNTTCCTGAGCTTATGGTCAGTATTCAAGCTGCTATGGATCAGGCAGCAGATATCGCTATTGGAAANGTACTTGGCTCTAATATTGCAAACATAGCATTGGTTCTGGGAGTTTCTGTAGTTATAAGGCCCCTTAGTGTTACCACAAATACGTATAAATTATCTTGGTGGGTTATGCTCATATCTTCATTGTTGTTTATCTTATTTTTATTAGATAATGTAATTACTAAAATGGAAGGTTTATTGTTAATAGCAGGACTCTTCTTCTTTATAATTTTTTCTATTAAACGAAATATTCCTAATGAGGAATCTATTATTTCAAAAATTAANATTCAAACTGGGATATTATTTTTTGTATTGGGTNCNATCGGATTATATTTTGGATCTGAATTATTTGTAGAAAGTGCCATTTCAATAGCTTCATTTTTTNATGTTCCGAAATTTGTTATAGGAATCACTGTTGTTGCTCTTGGAACTTCACTGCCAGAGCTCGTAACATCTATTGTTGCTCTTATGAAGGGTCAAAATAACATTTCTCTTGGAAACTTAATTGGTTCCAATATTTTCAATGTATTTGCGGTCTTAGGAATTACATCTTTAATTCAAGAATTAGGTACAAGTTCTATTTTACTCTTCTTAGATTTTGGTGTTATGTTAGCCGTGATCTTGGTTTTTGGTTATCAGCTTTTCNTTAGAAAAAAAATAAGCCGAACNGCAGGATTTATACTGCTATCCGGCTACTTTTCTTACATACTATTTTCAGTATTTTAAAGCTTCGCAGATTTTACTGTTTCTATAATTCTTCCAGCAATTTTATATGGGTCTCCATTTGATGCAGGTCTTCTGTCTTCTAACCAACCCTTCCANCCATTCTCAACAGTAATTATTGGTATTCTGATGGATGCACCACGATCTGAAACACCGTAGCTAAAGTCGTGAATAGATGCTGTTTCGTGAAGACCAGTCAATCTTTGTTCGTTGTAGGCGCCATANACATTAATATGATCTTGTGCTACAGGTCTNAATGCTTCACAAACTTTTTCATAAATTTCTTTAGATCCACATGTTCTAAGCAACGTATTTGAAAAGTTAGCATGCATTCCGGATCCATTCCAATCTCCTTTAATAGGTTTAGGGTGGTATTCAATATAGTAACCGTAATCTTCTGTTAGTCTATCAAGAATATANCTAGCTATCCACATTTCATCTCCAGCTTTCTTAGCTCCTTTTGCAAATAATTGGAATTCCCATTGCCCAGAAGCAACTTCTTGATTAATTCCCTCAATATTGATTCCTGCTTCGATACAAATGTCTGCATGTTCTTCAACTAGATGTCTTCCGTGCGTGTTTTTTCCTCCGACTGAACAATAATAAAGTCCTTGCGGACCAGGATAGCCACCCATAGGAAAACCTAATGGAAGTTGGGTTTGAACATCCATTATAAAGTATTCNTGTTCAAAACCAAACCAAAAGTCATTGTCATCGTCATCTATTTTTGCTCTGGCATTGGATTCGTGAGGTGTGCCGTCAGCATTTAAAACTTCTGTCATGACTAAAAATCCATTTTCTCTTATGGGGTCAGGATAACATGCTACAGGTTTCAAAAGACAATCAGACGAGTTCCCTTCTGCTTGCATAGTGGAACTACCATCAAAAGACCATATTGGACAGTCTTCAAGGTTNCCACTAAAATCCTCAATGATTTTGGTTTTACTTCTCATGTTTTGAGTAGGATGATAACCATCTAACCATATGTATTCTAACTTAGATTTTGCCATTATTACTTGATAATTTTACTTTTNGTTTTAAAGTTTGTAAAAGTAATTTTTATTCTGTTAAATNCAATTATNTATCACAGATTAATTGNNTTTTTTTTCAACAATCCAGCGGCTTATTGTCAACANCACACTAAGATGCATGAGTTTATGTGTTTTGAAATTGGAATAGTATTTGTCTAANTACATCATATACTATTGNTTAATTTTAGGTTTTCAAGAAAAATATTTGATTATTTTTGCAATCNGACTTATATTTAAAATATGATTAATTATTACGGTAAACAAAGACAATTTAAATTAAATCTGGCTGCTTTTGGTTTGTTTTTAATTTTCGTTCTGAATGTAAATAATAACTCTGCTCAGAAAAATTTTGTTTCTGATGCAGATGTGAAATTTGAAAACGAAGCTTATTTCACTGCAATTGATTTATACAAAAAAGGTGAAGTAAAAGAAAAGGATATCAGAGAAAAAGGAAGAATTAATTTTCAATTAGCGGAATGCTACAGGTATTCAGTAGAACCNGCCCAAGCTCAGACTTATTATCAAAGAGCTATTAAATTAAAATTTCAAGAAGAAAATCAAGAAATATTTCTTNTACTTGCTGATGTGNTAAAAGAACAAGGAGAATANCAGTCAGCACTNGANAATATCAATAAGTTTNTAGAGNTAAATCCNGANGANAAAAAGGCTTCTGATGCTTTAGTGTCATGTAAAAAAGCCATTGANTGGAAAGAAAATCCTACNAAACATATGATTCAAAATGAAATTTTGATCAATTCAGATCATTANGATTTTGCACCAACTTGGGGTGATAAGAAACATNATGTATTGATTTTTGCTTCTGCAAGAGAAGGTTCCACNGGTGACGGTATAGATGCAAGAACAGGGGAAAGTTTTATGGATCTATGGTCAACTACTAGAGATAATAACGGGAAATGGAGTGAACCACAATTATTNCCAAATTCNATTAATACNAAAGATAATGAAGGNCCNGCGGTAATGTCTNANNAGGGCGATAAGATATTTTTNACAAGATGTCCAAGAGAAAAGAAAATTAATTTGGGNTGTGANATTTTCGAGGCAGANAAAAAAGGAAATTCNTGGACNCAAGCTGAAAAANTTCAATTAAAGCCTGANGGTGCTGATACACTTTCCTGTGGCCATCCAGCNATAAANTCAACGATGAGATTTATGATTTTTTCTGCTGATTTNCCAGGTGGATATGGCGGAAAAGACTTGTGGATATCTGAGTATGATAAAAGNGAAGATTCATGGATGTCTCCAACAAATTTAGGNTCTANTGTNAATACNGANGGAGANGAAATGTTCCCNTACTTNGCAGAAGATAATTCTTTATATTTTTCTTCNNATGGATACGTAGGNCTGGGNGGATTAGATGTATTTAAAGCAGTAAATACAGGAGATAAAACTTGGGGAGAACCAGTAAATCTACAATGGCCAATTAATTCTCCAGAACATGATTTTGGCATCATTTTCGAAAGAGGAACAGATAAAAGAGGTTATATTACCTCTTCTAGGGAGGATCTAGGTGGAAAAGGGAAAGATGATCTATACAATTTCAATTTACCTGAAATACAATTTTCGCTTAGTGTGTTTGTTAGTAACAAGGAAACCAATGAGCAAATTCCTGGAGTTACTATAAAAGTTACGGGAATTGACACATCAACTGCAGGTGGAATTGTTTCTGAATATGTGCAAACTACAGATGGAGAAGGTAAAGCCATCTTCGAGGAAATTTCTAAAGGAAAACGTTATATANTAAAGGAAATGATATATGAGATTGAAGTCGAAAAAGANAGCTTTTTGGTAGCTAGAAATCAAATTAGTACAATNAACGAAGAAAANTCTAAACGATTCTTAGAAGAGGTTTATTTGATTCCAATTGTTGACGAATCTGGGGAGGCTGCAATTATTGATTTTCCTGAAGTGCAATATGCATTAGACAAAGCAGANTTGTTGGTTGATGANAATGTAAATTCAGAAGATTCATTGGATTTTCTTTATACCACATTAACNGATAACCCAAATATTGTAATTGAACTCCAAGCNCACACTGATTGCAGAGGNTCGGATAAATACAATAAAAAACTTTCTCAAAGAAGGNCACAATCTTGTGTTGATTATTTGATCTCAAAAGGTATACCTAAAGAAAGAATGGTTCCTGTAGGTTATGGTGAAGATAGACCTAGAATGGAAGGGTTAGAATGTGGATCTATTGATAGGTTATCTACTAAAGAAGAACAAGAAGCAGCACACCAGAAGAATCGTAGAACTCAATTTATTGTTTTAAGTACAGATTATTCTCCTGGTTTAGATGAATAAATAAGCAAGATTAAACCCCGAAAGGGGTTTTTTTATTTCCATTATGACTGATAATTCAAGATATGCATTAAGAGGTGTTAGCTCAGGGAAAGAGGAAGTACACCATGCCATTAAAAGAATCGACAAAGGATTGTTTCCAAAGGCATTTTGTAAAATAGTGCCTGATTATTTATCGGGTTCAGAAGAACATTGTATAGTCATGCATGCCGATGGAGCAGGAACAAAGTCATCATTAGCTTACGCCTATTGGAAAGAAACAGGAGATTTATCTGTTTGGAAAGGCATTGCTCAGGATGCACTAATTATGAATGTTGACGATTTATTATGTGTCGGAGCAGTAGAAAATATTTTAGTATCATCAACTATAGGTAGAAATAAGTCTCTTGTTGATGGAAATGTAATTTCATCTATTATAAATGGAACAGAGGAGTTATTAAGTGAATTAAGAGAGTTTGGAGTTTCAATTCATTCAACAGGTGGAGAGACCGCTGATGTGGGAGATTTAGTTAGAACGATCATAGTTGATTCAACCGTAGTTGCTCGAATGAAAAGAGATGATGTAATTAGTAATCATAATATTCAAGATGGAGATGTTATTATTGGGTTATCATCATCAGGAAAAACATCTTATGAAAAAGAATATAATGGTGGGATGGGTAGTAATGGTCTAACTTCGGCAAGACATGATGTTTTTCATCATGATTTAGCTAAGAAATTTCCAGAAACTTTTGATCCATCTATTTCATCTGATTTAGTATATAGCGGTACAAAATTTTTAACAGATCATATTGACGATATTACATTAGATATTGGAAAGCTTGTGCTATCGCCTACAAGAACATATGCTCCAGTCATTGCTCAAATACTTAAATCACATAGGGGCCAGATACACGGCATGGTACATTGTAGTGGTGGAGGACAAACGAAAGTGCTTCACTTCATTGACAATCTACATATTGTAAAAAATGACTTATTTGATGTTCCGCCATTATTTGAATTAATTCAATCGGAGTCATCAACTCCATGGAGCGAAATGTATAAGGTTTTTAATATGGGACATCGAATGGAGATATATATCGATCCTGCTTTTGCAAGTGATATTATTTCCATCTGCNCATCTTTTAATTTGGAGGCCAAAATTATTGGATTTGTAGAGTCNTCATCCAAAAAACAATTGACNATTTCTAGTAATAAAGGGNATTTTAACTACNAATGAGTGAGGTGGGAATTTTAGATAAATTAGAGCAAATCTCAATTCGTTATGAGGAAATTGCAAAACAGATGGTTGATCCAGAGNNAATCAANGATATGAANCGATATGTCAAACTTAACCGCGAATANAAAGACTTATCCGAAATCGTTTCTACNTATAAAACATATAAAGAAATAACAGAAAATATAGCAAATGCAAAAGAGATCATTCAAAATGAGGAAGATCTTGAATTTAAAGCTTTAGCAAAAGAAGAATTAGATGAATTTGTAAATAAAAANATAGAGTTAGACGAAAAAATAAAATGGCTTTTGATTCCCAAAGATCCAAATGATAATAAAAATGTCATTATGGAACTTCGATCAGGAACNGGAGGTGANGAGGCATGTATATTTGTGGAAGATATTTTCAGAATGTTTTCCATGTTTTTTAAAGAAAAATCTTGGTCATTTGAAGTGTTGAATTCAAATGAAGGTGGTACAAAGGGTTTTAGAGAAATTTCTTTGGCTATTTCTGGAGAAGAAGTCTATGGGCAATTAAAATTTGAATCGGGAGTTCATCGAGTGCAAAGGGTTCCAGAAACAGAATCACAAGGAAGAGTTCATACTTCAGCNATTACAGTTGCTGTTCTTCCTGAGGCAGAAGAAGTTGATTTTGATTTAAATCTAGCTGATGTAAAAAAAGATACTTACAGGTCCTCAGGAGCTGGGGGTCAGCATGTTAATAAAACAGAGTCTGCAGTCCGTTTAACACATATTCCTACTGGTACTGTTGTNGAGTGTCAAGACGGTAGGTCTCAACATAAAAACTATGAAAAAGCTCTTCAAGTATTACGGTCAAGATTGTATCAGGCAGAGGAAGAACGATTAGCAAAAGAAAGAGCTGACCAAAGAAAATCATTAGTTTCTACTGGTGATCGATCTGCTAAAATTAGAACTTATAATTATCCACAAGGGAGAATAACAGANCANAGAATANGCAAAACTATTTATAACTTAACAAATTTCATGAATGGTGATATTCAAGAGATGATAGANGCTTTAATTATGGCAGAAAATGCGGAGAAATTAAATGAAGGTATAACNGAANGTCAATGAACAGGGAAGAATTAATAGCTCAAATTTTTGAAAAAAAATCATTCTTGTGCGTTGGTTTAGATCCAGATATAAGTAAAATACCTTCTTTTTTGTTGGAATTTGAAGATCCTGTATTTGAGTTCAATAAAAGAATTATTGATGCTACTAAGGAGTATTGTGTTGCATATAAACCAAATATTGCTTTTTATGAATGTCTAGGACCAAAAGGATGGATTTCGTTAAAGAAAACGATTGATTACATCCCTAAAAAGATGTTTTTAATTGCGGATGCTAAACGTGGAGATATAGGTAATACGTCTTTAAAATATGCAGAGACTTTTTTTAAAACGTATGACTTTGACGCTATCACTGTAGCTCCTTATATGGGTGAAGATTCAGTTTCCCCATTTTTGACTATTTCTAAAAAATGGGTTATAGTATTAGGTTTAACGAGCAATTCTGGCTCTTCTTCATTTCAACAGCTTACATTGGAAAGCGGAAAAAAACTATTTGAAGANGTTTTGGAGAAAACAGCAACTTGGGGTAATCATAGTAATATGATGTNTGTAGTGGGAGNAACCAATGAAAATCAGTTTAGCCTTATTCGCAAAAAAATACCAAAGCATTTTCTCCTNGTTCCAGGAGTTGGTGCACAAGGAGGAGATTTACATAAAGTANTNCAGTGCGGTATAAATAAAGATGTGGGACTTTTAATAAATTCATCAAGGGGTGTTATATATGCATCAAATGATNAGTTTTTTGAAGAACGTGCNTCAGAAGAAGCTAAGAAACTAAAAGATCAAATGTCCCTTTATATNTAATGACATGCTAATAAAATTTAAGATTCCAGTATTAAATAGTATCATCAACTTTTTCGAAAAAAGAGCATTTGGTGTAAGTGAATGGTGGGGAGATAAACTGAATATTAACCCCATAATTGTAAGGAAATTCTTCATTTATTTAAGTTTTATTACACTAGGTAGCCCTGTATTGATATATTTCATTATGGCTTTTATTTTAGAAAATAAATCCATTTTTAAGTTTAGGCAAAAAAGAAAANCAGTTTGGGATTTAAAGTAAGATCATGAATAGAATGCTTTTAAATTTCAGTCTTTTTTCTAAAGTGTTGTATTCACTCGTGGTGTTATTGATTATTGTCATCGCGGGGACAATCGGTTATATGTTTTTTGAAGGATGGTCCGTATTAGACTCTTTCTATCANACTATAATTACAGTTTCTACAGTNGGGTTTGGAGAAGTAGAAAAATTATCCAATGCTGGAAAATTATTTACTGCATTTCTTATCATCACAAGTTTTGGTACATTTGCTTATGCTGTAACATCGATTACAGGATANATATTGAGTGGTGATTACAGAACCTATTTTAGAGAATATAAATACATGAANAATATTGAAACGCTTACTAACCACGTTATTATTTGTGGTCACGGAAGAGTAGGTTCAACAGCGTTAGAGACTCTTATGGCTCATAAACATAAATGTTTAGTTATTGAGCAAGATTTGGATATAGTAAGTCATTTCAGAACAAAAACTGATATTAACTGTGCTGAAGGAGATGCTACAAATGATGAATTACTTCTAAAATGTGGGATCAAAAGCGCTAAAGCATTAATAACCACTCTNCCATCTGATGCAGATAACTTGTTTGTGGTTTTAACAGCTAAAGAATTAAACCCAAAACTTAAAATTATAGCAAGAGCTTCTAAGTCTAGCTCTGTAAAAAAATTAAAAATTGCTGGAGCAGAAAATGTAATTATGCCTGATTCACTTGGTGGATCACATATGGCCCAACTAGTTGCTACGCCTGATGTTTTGGAATTTATAGATGAAATATTAATTGAAGGGGAAAATAAAATAAATTTAGAAAGCATTGATTTTAAAGATCTTCCATCAGACTTTCAGTTCAAAAAAATTTCGGATTTAAAAAAGGATTTTCCAGTTTGTAACATTATTGGTTTTAAAAATGCTAACGGGGATTTTTTAATAAATCCTAATGATGACACTGAAATAATGCCAAATTGTAAAATTATTGTTTTAGGAAGTGGTGATGAAATATCTAAGTTAAATCAGATTTTTGGAATAGAGCAATAATGAAAAATGTTTTATTAACTGGAGCAAATGGTCTATTGGGCCAAAANTTGGTTTATGCATTAAAATCTAGAAATGACATAGAANTACTAGCTACTGGNATTGGTCAGAATAGNTTAATTGATCAGGCAAATTATTCTTTCCAGTCNCTTGATATCACAAATNAAACAGAAGTAGATNAAANANTAAAACAATTCTCACCGCATGTNATAATCAATTGTGCAGCAATGACCAATGTGGATGCATGTGAATTAAGTCANAANCAGTGTTGGGATATTAATGTTAATGGCGTTAAATACCTTACAAATGCAGGAGCTAAATTAGGAAGTCATTTCATTCATTTAAGTACTGATTTTGTGTTCGATGGAGAAGATGGACCGTACAATGAAAGCGACACACCTAACCCCTTGCACTTTTACGCTAAGTCAAAGTTAGAGTCAGAAAAAATTGTTATAGAAAACTGTGTCAATTGGAGTATTGCCAGAACAATAATTATTTATGGAATCACCGATAATATGAGTAGGTCAAATTTAGTATTGTGGGCAAAGGGAGAAATAGAGAAAGGTAATACCATTAATGTAGTTAATGACCAGTTCAGATCACCCACTTTAGCAGAAGATTTAGCTACAGGTTGTATTTCAATAATGGATAAAAATGCATATGGGTTGTTTCATCTTTCTGGTCCAACACGCTACAGTATTTTAGAAATGGTATACATGGTAGCTGAATTTTACAATTTAGATAAATCATTGATAAATCCTGTATCTTCGAAGTCATTAAATCAACCAGCAAAAAGACCTCTTGTAACTGGGTTTGACATAAGTAAAGCAAAAAAGGAATTGAATTTTAATCCGGTTGATTTTTTAGCTGGGATTGAAATAATGGACAGACAACTAAAAACTCAAAATGAATATTAAATATTTACTATCAC
>NZMV01000019.1 GCA_002694645.1 Crocinitomicaceae bacterium
GAATCTTCCATAACTTTGTTAGATGGAATACGTATGACTTATGATTGGTATGTTCAGAACAAGGGAAAATAGCGGATTCAAAGCACTTTTATTTTTCTTCTCCTTATTCACTTGTCAGTTTATTTTGGGTCAGCTCAAAAACAATTCCTTTTCATTTTTTTCTAATCCAAATAGAAATGAAATATCACATTCATCTATAAAGCCTTTTCTTGAAACATATCAAATTTTTAAGTGANACAANCANTAAATCGAAANTCAAGTCNNTGGAANANAAAATTTTTTGANGAAAGTCTNTTATTNGTTNGNGAAGATCAAGTTAGGNTAACAACAGATCCGTTNTTTAATTTTTCNNTNAGTCCTAAAAAAACNANNCANGGNTATNTGTANTCTANTAATGTAAGAGGATTNAGGATTACNGGAGATTTAACTACNAANTTNTCTTTNGAAACACGGTTTTATGAAAATCAGTTTTTTTANCCNGATTATTTANNTCAAAAAGCACTANNTAGAGCNGAAAATGAGAATACNATTGATGCTATNGCTTTTGGTATTGGTAGNGCNAAAAAATTTAAAGAAGATGGGATTGATGCTGGTTTANCAAATGGATATGTAAGTTTTTCTCCAGCTAAAGGAATTGTCTTNCAATTAGGACATGGTCGGCATTTTTTTGGAGATGGATATCGATCTTTATTGTTGTCAGATTATGCTCCAGACTACCAGTACTTAAGTGGTCAATATCATTTTTTTGATGGAAAATTATTATATAAACACGTTCACTCTAGANTGTATAATTTAAGTAGAATTCCAGTCGCTACCACACCAGAGTCNATGCTTATTCCAAAATCTTTTGGATTTAATCAGCTTTCATTTCAGGCTACTTCTGCATTGTCATTTTCCCTGTTTGAAGGCACTGTGTTTAAAGCTTNTAATGCTAATTCNGGAACATCTACTCCACATTTTAGCTACTATTTTCCTGTTATGGGGTCGCATTTTTTAGCNAAAGATTCATTGTCTTCAAATTCTACCCTTTACGGAGTAAATTCGAGTTATATATTAACAAAGGGTATTAAGTTTTTTACTCAATTCGCAGTTCGAAGCGCCAGTAAAATAGGTGCTCAATTTGGAATAAGAAATGAATTCAGTNNAGACAAAAGAAAAACAATTTCATTTTTAAACCTAGAATATAATTATGTTCCAACAGCTATGTATGCAGTTGATAGTAATAATCAATTTCAGCAGGTTAGTCATATGGGGCATGAATTAGCTCACCCGTTGGGTTCAGGTTTTTCAGAATGGGTCATAAAAGGACAAATAAATTATGGTAGATTATTTTGTCGAATAGGCAATACTTTNGTTAAAATTGATAGACCAGNAAATAATCAACCTTTTGCNAATCAGGTATTTACATCTAATGATTTAATTGAAGTTGTNAATNAATCNAATCTTATCAATCTAAATAANTCCATTGGGTTTNTNATAAATACAGCNACTANAATGGAAATCTCTATCGGCCATTTATCAAGATCATTAGACGGAGTTTGGGACAANTACCTCTTTTTTTCATTTAGAACATATTTAAAAAACGATTACTTTGATCANTAGGAATTTAATATGAACGGCTTATACATAGTGATTTTTGGGTTTGTTACCTCATTTCTAGTGGTGTTGTTTTCTATGCCTTCTTTAATCAAAGTAGCTAAGCTTAAAAATTTAGTAGATACACCTTCTGAAGAAAGAAAGATGCACAGATGGAGTATTCCCACTCTTGGAGGTGTTGTCATATTNGGAGCAATNATTTTTTCATACGCATTGTGGTTTCCNGANGAATATGATNACATACCGGGNATGCTAATTAATTTTAAATATGTCATTGCATGCCTATTAGTGTTGTTTTTCGTTGGTGTAAAAGATGATATTATTGGTACGGCACCATTAAAAAAATTAATTGCTCATGTTATTGTAGGCTTTATACTTGTGNTCATGGCTGACATTAGAATTCTATCCATGCANGGNATTTTTGGTATTTATGGACAATTAGATTTGTGGCAAAGCTATTTATTAACCATATTCACNTATTTAGTCATTATTAATTCAATTAATTTAATTGATGGCTTGGATGGTTTAGCTGGCTTAATTTCGTTTTTAGCCTCTATATGTTTTAGTTACCTCTTTTGTAAATGTGGAAATGTACCGTTAGCCCTGTTGGCAAGTGTATTGGCTGGGACTATGATTGGTTTTGTATTTTTTAATTTTTCTCCAGCNAGGGTGTTTATGGGCGATGCGGGGTCTTTATCNATAGGTGTTATTTTCTGTATTTTAGCTATAAATGCCATCAACGAAAATTTTACAAAAGCCCCAATTTGGTTAGCTCAATTAAATAAGCCTGTTTTGGTCATGACATTGCTTGCATNNCCGTTAATGGACACTTTAAGAGTATTTATTTTGAGGCTAATTCGTTCAAAATCTCCNTTTAAAGCAGATAAAAATCACATCCATCACCATTTTGAAAAGACGGGTTTTGGACATGCTAAAACATCTATAACTCTCTTTTTGTTCAGCATTGGTTTGATCGGATTACAGCTCTTATTTCAATTAGTTTTTTCAATAAATCATCCTACTATATTATTGTTTTTGCAAATTTTTTCTTCATCAGTACTAATGGGATTTTTGTATTTGNTGGCAAAAAAAATATCACATTGATATGAGGAATATTTTGCTTACTATATTGTTTTTTAAGATTTCTATCGGNATTTCACAGTCCTATTTTTTTGGCGATTTCCAACAACGATATTCCATTGAAAAAAAGCTCTATTTAGATGATCAATATCATAGTATAAGCAAACCTGTATTGTTAGACTCTGCATTAAAGCAAGAGATGCAAATGGGAGTTTGGCTATNTGGTAATCCATCCGACACCGTAAAATTTTTGGTTTTACCTTTTGTGGATGCGGGATTAAAATACAATTATACCGATCAAGATTTAGCTAATGCACTTTCTATGGGTGCTCAGTTCAATTATTCTAACAAGAAATGGAACACTCAGTTGAGACTTGGCTATTCACTGGGCATGTTGTCAAACTATGAGTCTTCTAACTTGACTAAACGGCCATATGCACCTGGGATAGGTTACTTGAGTAATGACACATCTCATACATATAGTCAACCCTTAGTCGAAGGCTATATTTCTTATCAGCCACACCGTTTTTTTAATTTAAGTGGAGGCGTTGGTAAAAATATAATTGGAGACGGTTATCGTTCCATTTATCTTTCAGATTATGCTCCAGCCTATCCATTTCTCAAAATGGAATCTACATTTTGGAAGGTCAAATACATTAATCTTTGGTCTTTGCATCATGACCAAAATACTGCAAGTTTCAATAACCAAAAGTGGTCCTCTTTGCATGCATTAAGTTTCAATGTTTCTAAATGGCTCAACCTTTCTTTATTTGAGTCTGTTATTTGGCAAGGGAAGGATACTCTGAATAACAGAGGATTTGATTATAATTACTTGAATCCNTTCATTTTTTTCAGNCCAGTTGAATATGGNATAGGATCTTCAGATAATTCTTTTTTTGGAGGAGGTTTAAAAATAAGATTTCCAAAAAAAATTATCTTATATCAACATCTTATTTTAGATGAATTTTTGCTTAGTGCATTTCAAGATCGATCGGGTTGGTGGGGTAATAAATATGGGATACAAGTAGGGATGAGATTTTTTGATCTAATGGCTATTGAAGGATTATATTCTTTGGTGGAATGGAATGCTGTGAGGCCTTTTACGTATTCTCATATGAANTCCATGCAAAATTATGGGCATAGAAATCAATCATTGGCTCACCCGTTAGAATCAAATTTTCATGAAGTTTTGTTTCTGTTAGGGTACCAAAAAAANACTTTAGACTTCTGGGTTAAGTATGCATATCAATATTTTGGAAGAGATTTTCAACATTACAATTTTGGGGGAGATATGTTTCAGCCTTACACAAGCAGGTCAGGTGGAGATTATGGACATGAGATAGGTCAAGGCAATACCATAAACCAACATCAATTTGAAATTAGAACATCTTTATTACTAGTAGCTTTATCGAACACTAAATTATTCACACAATTTAATTATCGGTATAATACATCAATAAACAATACCATAGCAGAATCTTCTCTGTTTTCAATAGGTATCACATCAAACCTCTGGCAATCTTATTTAGATTATTAATCGAAAGATTCAACACAAGTTCTATTAAAGAATAAATTATACTAATTTCGCCACCAAATGAAAACAGACCAATTGGAGACCCCTTTACAAGTTAATATAATGACTAAACCTAAGGCATTTGTTTCCTTAATGAAATTACGTCTGTCTTCACTTGTTGTTTTAAGTGCATTTTTCGGGTTTTTAATGGCTAAAGGAGACCTTAATTCATTAAGTATGTACTCTTTGCTGTTTGGGGGTTTACTTATAACAGGTTCTTCTAATGGGTTTAACCAGATCTTGGAAATTAAGACAGATACTTTAATGAGCAGAACGAAGAGTCGTCCATTACCAGTTCAAATTATTAGTAAAANAGANGCCATTATNTTTTGCGNAATCATTGNTNCNTTNGGANTGTTTTTACTTTANACTATTAATTANAAATCCATGTTGTTNGGNTTGTTTTCTATGATNGTTTACGTNCTCATTTACACTCCTTTAAAACAAAAGTCTNCAATNGCNGTATTTGTNGGTGCTATNCCGGGTAGCATNCCNCCNCTTCTTGGTTANGTTGCCGTTTCTAACGATTTCGGATTAGANCCAGGAGTGTTATTTATGCTNCANTTTTTTTGGCAGTTTCCTCATTTTTGGGCTTTAGCATGGAAATTAGATGAAGATTATCAAAAGGCTGGATTTAGATTGTTGCCAAGCATTGAAAAAAATAAAAAAAGTGCATTTCAAATTATGTTGTATTCCGCATTTTTAATACCAGCATCTATGTTACCCTGGGCTGCTGAAATGACGGGATCCACTTCAATGATAATAGGTATATGTCTAAGNTTAATTATGTATACACCTGCCATCAGATTATATTTCACTTTAGACGATAAGTATGCCAACAAGATNATGTACTATTCATTTGCTTACTTNCCCATATTATTTACCGTTTATTGTTTTGACTTATTATAAGTAATATCATGCAACAATTTGAATCAAATAAACAAAAAGAGAAAGTATACTCAGCACTNGTNTTGGTTGGAGTAATNGGTAGTGTTATGCTTTTTGCTGGCCTTTCCAGCGCAGTTTTGGTTAGAAAAATGGATAAATTTTGGGTTAATATTCATTTACCCTATGAATTTATCATTAGTACAATTACAATTCTAATTAGCAGTATCACGTTTTACATGGCATTACAATTTGCACGAAAAAGTCAAAAAGTAAAAGTCATCCGATTGTTAATCTTAACGCTATTACTTTCTATTGCATTTACCATTTTTCAATTTAGAGGCTGGAGTTCTTATTACAATAGCGGTAATGCTATGAAATCTTTTGTGACATTCGTTTACGGTCAGTATGGTAAGAATTTTAAAGTTATGAAAGCAGACCAAGTGATTGATTATGACGGAGAAAATTATCTTATAAACGAGGATAATATTACTAGTGCTGAACTAGATGAGGTAAAGTTGTTTTTACGTCAAATTTGCGGTGTGTCCACATCTTATACAGATGCTAAATTCAATTTNAATGATTACGATAGTCCTTATTCAATTTACGATGTTTCGTCTGCCCAAAAAGTAAGGCATGAAAATGGAGANCTTTATCTAGACACANTAAAATTCTCAGAAGTTCAGAAAAACGAACTATTTAAATTNTCTTTTGGCGTTTGTAACGACCAACCTTTCTTTATGCTCAAAGGGAAATACGGAGAAGATTTTTCCATTAGTTTAAATGGTGAGGATTTAGAATACAGNAAGAAAAGATTATTTTTTCCTGAAAAACCTTTGACTACCGAAGAAAGGGAAGCCATAAATACAAAGGTCTACCAAGGNGGTAAAGAATATCAAATCGTTAATGGAAATGTTTTCTNCGATAATGAAGAAGTAAAACAATTTGAGTCTTTTTTTCANTTNGATCAAAATTTAAANNTTGAGGTNAAGGATGGTATTTGGAAACAGGCNAGACAAGAACTCAATGCTAATCAATATGCCGAATTTTTTCAAACTTCAAATGTATCAAGTAGCTTTGTTTGGGTCCTTACTATCATACATTTTTTACATTTAATTCTTTCTTTATCAGCAATGTCAGTAGTTATTTTTAGAGCAAATAAAGGGGTGTATAATGTAGATAACGTAGCAGGATTAAGAGCAGTAAGCGTATTTTGGCATTTTGTAGGTCTTTTGTGGCTTTACTTATATGTATTTTTAGAATATATTAATTAAACTTGTAACTGAAAATTTAGATTATGGCTGGACATTCGGAAAATATTAGTAGATCAGAACTTTGGGGGGGAGATGGCTCTCCGTTTAGAATTTCCTACGGTAAGCAATGGATGTGGATGTTTTTGGTGTCAGATGCACTCACTTTTGGTGGGCTTTTGACTGCTTATGGTTTTGCAAGACATCAAGCGGCAGATTGGCCAATTGGTGAGGAAACATTTAATGCAATGCCTTTTCTTGGAAATGGTTATCCGCTGCTTTATGTAGCCTTAATGACTTTTATCCTAATTGTAAGTTCCGTAACGATGGTGTTGGCAGTTGAAGCGGCACACAGACTAGATAAAAAGGGAGTTGTAAAGTGGCTTCTACTTACCGTTGTAGGTGGCCTATTTTTTGTAGGCTCTCAAGCTTGGGAATGGTATCATTTTATTCACGGGACCCACTTTGGTTCTATCTTAACATCCGAAGGTTGGGCTGTGTTGGAGTACGCTGGAAGTGATCCTGTTTTACAGTTTGGAAGAGGCATCAGTATAACCGGAGCGGAAGCTCAAGCACTAATTGATTCTTCAACCGCCTCTATGCAAGGTGCAAATCTTATTGAAAATGAATATGCACCAATGGTACCTCAATATGCTGACTTTTTCTTTTTTATCACAGGATTTCATGGTTTTCATGTTTTTTCAGGAGTTGTATTTAACTTAATCATATTAATAAATGTAGTAAGAGGAGTCTATGATAAAAGAGGACATTACGAAATGGTTGAAAAAGTAGGTTTATACTGGCACTTTGTAGACCTTGTTTGGGTTTTTGTATTTACATTCTTTTACTTAGTATAATATATTTGAAATGGAAAGAGACGATTTAGTACACGATCATAATTATTCAGTTGCGGCAAATCATGACGAAGCGCATGGTGTTGCCATTAGAAAAACAATTTGGAAGGTAACCGCTATTCTAACTATCATAACTGTAGTTGAAGTATTAATAGGGGCTTTTATAAAGCAATACACTGGCGACCAAGGAGCTGACAATTCATTATGGCCATATGTTAAAGTTGGGTTTATAGTTCTTACTGTAGTCAAGGCAGCTTATATAGTGTTGGTATTTATGCACCTTGGTGATGAGAGAAAAAACTTTAAAATGGTCATATTAGTTCCTTATGTTTTATTTATTGTATATCTTATTTTCATTTGCTTAACGGAGTCCTCGTACTGGAACCACATTCTACATCAAGAAGAAAGTGGGGTCATTGAACAAGAAATGTCTTTAAATGCTTACAGCAATAAAGCTTTAGAGTTTGATAAGACAAAGACAGTACATCTATAATTAGTTTATGAAGAAAAAGGGCTTTATCGTCCTAAGTCTCATATTTGGGACATTCGCCATCTTAACGCTATCTCTAAAGAAGTGCAGTGAACCTGTTTTTATACCTCAACCTAATTTCGGTCAGCTTGGCTCCCCATTTGAGTTTACAGATTATAGAGGAGATACGATTTCTTCATGTTCCTTAAACGATAACATCGTTCTTTATAATTTCCTCTCTGTAGATTGTCCAAATGATTTTGAAAAATGTCCATTTAGANTAGAGTGGTTCAAAATAAAGATATATACAGAACTAGTAGGTAATCTAGGTTTCAAAGATGTCAAAGTAGTTACTTCNTTTATTGATACNATTTCTAATATCAATGATCGAATAAGTGANTTTAGAAAATACAATGAGATAGATTCTGATAAATGGATCATGACTTCCAATTCNTATTTTCCCTATTTCGATCAAGACTTCTTGAGAGGAAATCCTTGGGAGAAAAAAGACACCTTGTTTGGATTTGAAAGAGAAGCATATTTAATGACTTTATTAGTAGATAAAAATCAGCAAATAAGAGGTAAATATTTTACATATAATTTTGGTGAAATAAGAAGAATTACAAAGGAAATTAGTTTGTTGATCAGAGAAGAAATACAAAATGATAGCACATATTCTATGCCTGTTTTAGGAAACAAAGATTTTGACCCATCTATCCCTGGAGATACAGCATACCACGAAATTCCATTCTGGTCTTTTATTAACCAAAAAGGAGACACGGTAANNGNTGANATCATGAGCAATAAAGTTTGTCTTGTAGATTTCTTCTTTACTCATTGTCCTACCATTTGTCCGATAATGACCTCTAACATGAAAAAAATCCAATCTAAATTAGAAAATGAATGCATTGATGATGTAGAGTTAATTTCATACACTGTGGATCCAGATCGAGATTCAGTAGAACGATTAAGAGAATATGCCAATAGCTATGATGTTAATTTTGATAACTGGAATTTATTAACGGGGGATCAAAAAACAATATATGAACTTGGAGTTAATGGCTATCTAGTTCCAAATCAAGAAGATGCTCTTGCTCCAGGAGGATTCTTACACTCCGAAAAAATGATATTGATTGATCAACAACAGCGAATAAGAGGTTATTATGACGGAACNGATGAGGAAAATATCTCAAAAATTGTTAANGATATAAAGAAATTACTTTAAGAAGAGCAAAACAATTTTCAATCCCAATTTTTTTTACCATACTTTTACTTAAAAATTAGTTATGAGTAGTTACCCATCAGCATCTTTAAAAAAAGACGATAAAAAAGCTAATATTTTAATTTGGACCGTTTCTGCTGTTGTATTTGCTGCTGTAGTTATACTACATGAACTGAAAATTGAAGTTGATTTGGGATTTGATCCTCACTTTTTTGCCAGGTTGAATGCTATAATCAATGGCTCAGTGGCAACTCTATTGATANTGGGACTGTATTTAGTGAAGTCAAAAAATTTTATGGCTCACAAAAGAGTAATGAATTTATCAATTATTCTTTCTGTGGTTTTTTTAGTGTCTTACATTGCTCATCATATATTAGCTGATAGNACNGTTTTTAGAGGAGAGGGAAGCATTAAGACAGTGTATTATTTTATANTGATAACTCACATCTTACTAGCTGGNCTTTCTTTNCCCTTTATTTTGTTTTCTGCATATAGAGCNTCTATTGCCGAGTTTGGCAAACACAAAAAGCTAGTTCGATTTGTTTATCCTGTATGGCTNTATGTAGCNGTTACAGGTGTTNTTGTTTATTTCATGATAGAGCCTTATTACAGTTGAATACTTTATACAAAATAGCTTTTCTGTGTTTGNCGGTGATGTATTCATTACCTTNTATTTCTCAAGGTTGTTCAACATGTAGAGCCCAAATAATAACAAGTAATAAAGAGGATTTTACAGTAGGTAANGGCCTAAATACGGGGATTCTCTTTTTGATGATAATTCCATATATAATTTTGTTTTTTTTATTTAGAAAACAAATTGTTCACNTATTNAAATCTTTAAAAGCAAAGACTTGAATAAAATTTGGAATTCGTTCNATAGTAATTATATTTGAAGAAGTTCTTTATAACTTATCCAGAAAGATGGAGGGATACGGCCCAATGAAATCTTAGCAACCCCAAAAAGGTAGGTGCTAATTCCGGATTACTTTAATGTAAATCAAGATAAGAGATAATAGAANTTAANCATATTAATATTAAATCTCTTTCNANTGAAAGAGATTTTTTTTTGCAGTTAATGAAGCGAATACAAGAAGTTATTAAAGAGAGAATTTTAGTCCTGGATGGGGCTATGGGAACCATGATTCAGCGACACGATTTACAAGAAGCTGATTTTAGAAAGAACTGGTTTGAANATCACCAAAGCTCATTAAAAGGCAATAATGATTTACTAAGTTTAACAAGACCTGACATCATTGAATCTATACATCGAGCTTATTTTGAGGCAGGTGCAGATATCGTTGAAACTAACACCTTTTCTGGGACTAGTATTGCCCAAGCAGATTACAACTTAGAAAAATATGCGTATGAAATTAATTTTCATGGGGCTCAAATAGCCAAAAAAGTAGCTGAAGAGTTCACAAAAAAGAACCCAACTAAGCCTCGATTTGTGGCTGGTTCAATGGGNCCTACAAACAGAACAGCATCTATTTCACCTGATGTAAATGATCCTGGATTTAGAAATATCAATTTTGATCAATTAGTTGAAGCCTATAAAGAGCAAGTTAAGGGATTGATCGATGGAGGTGTTGATATTCTTTTAGTTGAGACAGTATTTGACACATTAAACGCTAAAGCTGCGTTATTTGCAATTGAACAGTCTTTTATTGAGATGGAAATTAGGGTACCTATAATGGTTTCTGGTACAATAACAGATGCAAGTGGTCGAACTTTAACAGGTCAAACAACTGAAGCATTTCTAATNTCAATCTCTCATTTACCTTTATTAAGTGTNGGACTTAATTGTGCATTAGGAGCAAAGGATATGCAACCATATATAAAAACATTAGCTAATAAATCTACCTTTTATATTAGNGCATTCCCCAATGCAGGGTTNCCTAATGAATTTGGAACATATGATGAAACTCCGTCAATTATGTGTGAGCAACTAGAGAAATTTTTAAATGATGGTTTAATTAATATAATTGGGGGTTGTTGTGGAACTACTCCGGAGCATATTCATGCTATTTCCAAGTTAGCTTCCAATTACAAGCCTAGAGCAATTGATCTTACATGAGTTTATTAGAAGAATATAGCTCAAAGTATATGTTTAAATGGCATAATATTCCATACATGAAGTTGTCTGGTCTTGAGCCATTAATTTTTACTCCTGATACAAATTTTGTAAACGTAGGTGAACGTACCAATGTAACTGGTTCAAAAAAGTTTTTGAGGCTGATAAAAGAAGAAAATTTTGAGGAAGCTATTGATATCGCGAGAGAACAAGTTGAAGGAGGCGCTCAAATAATAGATATTAACATGGATGAGGGGATGTTGGATGGTGAAAAGGCTATGGTTAGATTTTTAAACCTAATTGCGGCAGAACCAGATATTTCTAGAGTACCTGTTATGATTGACTCTTCTAAGTGGTCTATCATTGAGGCGGGGTTAAAGTGTATTCAGGGAAAAGGTGTTGTTAACTCCATTTCCTTGAAAGAAGGCGAAGAAGTTTTTATATATCAGGCAAAAAAAATTAAACTTTATGGAGCTTCTGTTATTGTCATGGCTTTTGATGAGAAGGGACAAGCGGATAGTTACGAAAGACGGGTAGAGATTTGTAAAAGATCTTATGACATTTTAGTGGATAAAGTAAATTTCCCAGCTCAAGATATCATTTTTGATCCAAATGTTTTTCCAGTGGGCACGGGGATGGAGGAACATAAAAATAATGCTGTTGATTTTTTTAAAGCAACGCGATGGATAAGAGAAAATTTACCAGGCGCCCACGTTAGTGGAGGAGTAAGTAATGTTTCATTTTCATTTAGAGGCAATAATTCTGTTCGAGAAGCCATGCATTCTGCCTTTCTTTTTCACGCCATAAATGAAGGGATGGATATGGGGATTGTAAATCCTACCATGCTTGAGGTCTATGATGATATACCAAAAGAATTGTTGGATAAAGTAGAAGATGTATTACTTAACAGAAAAAATAATGCCACTGAAGAGTTATTAGAATATGCATCACAAGTTTCTTTTGAAAATAAAAAAGGCAATGAGAAGGTCTTAAAATGGAGAGATAAAGTTGTTGAGGAGAGACTGGAATATGCATTAATTAAAGGGATTACAGAATATATCGAGGATGACGTTGAAGAGGTAAGAAAATTGGCAAATAGACCAATAGAAGTCATTGAAGGGCCATTAATGAATGGAATGAATACAGTTGGCGATTTATTTGGCGAAGGGAAAATGTTTCTACCACAGGTAGTAAAGTCTGCAAGAGTCATGAAGAAAGCGGTGGCTTATCTTACCCCTTTCATCGAAGCAGAAAAGACAGTAAAGCATTCAAAGGGTAAAATTCTTTTAGCAACAGTGAAGGGAGACGTACATGACATAGGGAAAAATATTGTTGGAGTTGTTTTGGGGTGCAATAATTATGAAATTATTGATTTAGGAGTTATGGTTCCTGCTTACAAAATTATTGAAGAAGCCAAAAAAAATAAGGTAGATATCATAGGACTTAGTGGATTGATTACACCTTCCTTAGATGAAATGATTGATGTAGCTAAAGAAATGGAAAAAAATGAAATTCGAGTACCATTATTGATTGGTGGAGCTACCACATCTAGAGTCCATACAGCTGTTAAGATAGAGCAAGCATTACCCTCTTCTCAAGCCATCCACGTTTTGGATGCTTCTAGATCGGTAACAGTTGCAGGGAGTTTGCTTGGTAAAGGCAAGGAGGATTTCTTAGCAAAAACAAAATCTGAATATCAAACATTAAGAGATTATCATGCAAAGAAAAAGGATCAAAAATCATTCTTGACTATAGATCAAGCTAGAAAAAATAAATTCCAAATAAACTGGACTAAATACAACCCAACTAAGCCAAGAAAAATGGGTTCACATGTGTGGTATGATTTGCCATTGGAAAAAATTGTTCCTTACATAGATTGGACACCTTTTTTTCAAACTTGGGAACTTTATGGTAGATTTCCCAAAATTTTAAATGATGAAATAGTAGGTCTAGAGGCTCAAAAATTGTATGATGATGCCCAAAAANTCTTATCAAAAGTAATTGAAGAAAATACCATTCAAGTAGATGTAGTTTATGGTTTTTGGCAAGCNTTTAGCGATCAAAATGATGATATCCACTTAATTAACGAAAAAGGGGAGGCAATCGCTAAATCTCATACATTAAGGCAACAGACATCAAAATCAGCGAAAGCCAAAAATATGGCATTGAGTGATTTTATTCGTCCTAAATCAGACGAGGCAACAGATTATTTAGGAGCATTTGTAGTTTCTGCTGGTAAAAATGTAGCAGATATCGCAAAGCAATATGAAGAAGACTTAGATGATTACAGTTCAATAATGATAAAGGCAATAGCAGATAGAATTGCAGAAGCAGCTACTGAATATTTACATGAAAAAGTAAGAAAAGAGTTTTGGGGATATGCTTCTAACGAATCATTTAATAATGAGGAACTAATAAGAGAAAAATACAGCGGTATTCGACCTGCTCCAGGCTATCCTGCTTGCCCCGATCATACTGAAAAGCAAACTATATTCAAGCTGTTAAATGCGGAAGAAAATATTGGTGTTACTTTAACAGAGTCGTTAGCCATGTTTCCAGCCTCCTCTGTTTCAGGTTGGTATTTTGCTCATCCAGATGCTAAATACTTTGGTTTAGGAAAGATTAAAAAAGATCAGGTAAACGATTTGGCAAAGCGCAAAGCCGTAGATGAATCGGTTATGTTAAAATGGTTGGCACCTAATTTGGACGATTAATTTTGATTTCAAAAGGGTAATGATAAGGTATACACATGTTATCATTGCAAGTCATGTAGTCAATAGATCCATTTAGATATCCTTTGTTTTTATTAATTGTTATAGGCTGTCTGAATGTAGTTGTATCTTCATAATAAGCTAAATCTAATCCGAAATTTTTATCATATTTAATAATAGGACTGTGCTGGACTAGAGAGTCTTTTAATGTTACTCCTTTTTTTTTGTGGAATTGAATGGAAGTTGGAAGTGGGCCATCCTCAGGGGAAGGTACATATATAGCATAAAGATGCCATCCCTTCTCAATTTTTGCTTTAAAATGAATTTCACTATTTAATTTATTGTAAGAGATTTCCCATATAACCTTTTCCTGACTAAAAGTATTTCCTGTAATCAAAATTAAATACAGAATAAGAAGATAAACTAGAGTTTTACTTAAAGAGATGAGGTTTGATTTAATTGGTTCCATGCATCGATACCGCAATTTAGCCAATCAGCATAATCTTGTGCATTTGGTGTATAACTAACAGGGTGATTTAGTAGATTTCCATCGGGGCTAATCAGTACATAAAATGGCTGAGACACCTTCTGAAAAACATTAGCTTCGAAGGTAGCCCATTTGTCACCGACAGTATTAATTTTCTTTTGTTTTTTGGTNCCGTCATTCATTACTATTGTGATTTCACCTTGTAGTTCTTTTGGTAATTCTTTACGATCATCNACATATAAAGACACCAAAACATACTCATCATCGATGATATCAAATACTTCCTGTTTGCTCCAAACGTTATCTTCCATTCTCCTGCAATTGGTACAGGCATGCCCTGTAAAATCAANNAGTAAAGGTTTATTTTCNTCTTTTCCTTGGATTATTGCTGTTTCAAAATCATGAAAACAATTTAANCCGTTTGGACATTCACTAGGGTNGAACCAGCTGTATGAAACTGGTGGGGCAACTCCACTCAAAAGATTAAGTGAGCTGTATGTGTTTGTATTTTNATTAACTCTAAAACCTAGTGCAAAATAAACACCNAGAACAGCGAAGGTTAAAGCAAGTATAATTCGGGTGGGTTTTAGTTTTTGNATAGGACTATCGTGAGGGAACTTAATCCATCCAAATAAATATAGTGCGGTTCCAATCGCACATATTATCCAAATAATTAGGAATGCTTCATACTTCAAAAAGCCCCAGNGTTCAACCAAATCAGCAGTGGACAAAAACTTAAATGCNAGAGCTAATTCAGCAAATCCTAAAACGACTTTGACTGAGTTTAACCATCCACCAGATTGGGGTAATGACTTCATAATAGAAGGAAAAGCGGCAAAAAGTGTGAATGGGAGCCCAAGTCCAACTCCAAAACCTAACATAGCCATAGTTATGGGGACAGGACCCTTGTCTAAGGACCCTGCTAAAACAGAACCTAAAAGAGGTCCAGTACAAGAGAATGAAACAATAGCTAATACAAGGGCCATAAACATAACCCCGATTACTCCACCAATGTCAGCAGCCTTATCTGCTTTATTAGCCCAGCTGGTAGGTAATGTGAGTTCGTAATAACCAAAAAAAGAAAATGCAAATACTAGAAATATGACAAAAAATATCACATTTAAAAGGGCACTAGATGATATTTTATTTAGTACTTCAGGGTCTGTCCCTTGAAAGTAGAAAGGGAGACTTAAAGAAACATACACTATAATAATAGAAAAACCATACAAAAGTGCTTTCCCAATCCCAGAGCCTTTTTCTTGACCGCCCTTAGTAAAAAAACTAACTGTTAATGGAACCATTGGGAATACACAGGGAGTAAAAAGAGAAATTAATCCGCCAAAAAAGCCTAATAATAAGAGTGTCCAAAAACTTTTATTACTCTCTTCCGTTTCTCCACAAGTGTCAATGATAGGCGTGTTAAGGTCAAAATTTTCTAATTTAGGTATGATAGCTAATGTTGAACTATCTGTTTTATAAACGACCTCTTTTTCAATGGATTGACCCTTGCTAAGATCCACAGTAAATGAGTAGTCGTCTGGTGGCAAACATTGCGTTTCATCACATATCATGTAATTGACGTTACCCGTAAAAACCAATGAATCTGGATTTAAAGACTTTACTTTTTGCTTAAATACAGCAATGTGACTAAAGAAGCTAATTTCCATATCCCAAACAGGATCATATTTATTTTCAATGTTAATCTCTTTTGTGAGCCCTATTGTTTCAAAAACTCCATTTAAATTGTAGGTAATATAGGTTGATAAAGGACCCTCATCACTTTTTAAGAATTGAGAATATAAATGCCATCCGCTTTCTAGGTTGGCTGTAATGGTAACTTCATATTCTTGATTACCCAAGTGGTTAGATTTCACATTCCACGTTACTGGGTCTTCTGCCCAAGAAATAGAAAGCAGTAGGGTAAAAAAGACCGTTAAAAAAGAATATAATTTTTTTTGCAATTTCATGCTTTTCTCTTTCTAAGAATTAGGACAGATATAATTAGCAATGATATTAATCCAAAAATGATAATCATTACTTCGTTTGAATTTTTTTCATTGGCACTAGATTTTTGACTGCAACCAGATATTTTGAATGTGAATTTATCTGAAAACGGGGGAAGGCAATGTACATCATCACACGTTTGAAAAGTAAATGTGCCTTTTAGTACAAAGTTACTATCACTAAGAAGGGTTATTTTCTTTTTCATAGTGATAGCACTATCATGCAAGTACAACATTTCTTTTGCTACCTTATCATAAATTTCTTCATATTCTGGTTCAATTATAGAATCAGAATCTATAAAAAGCAACGTATCTTGAGCTAATATGATTTCAGTTGGCAATGAATAACAATCAATTGGTAAATTGGCACCATTGATATGCCAGCCATCAATAATATCTATGTTAGCGATAATATACGCTTCACAACCGTTTTGTTCCAAAGATAAATTGTATTTAACCTTATCTCTAGGGTCTTCCTTAACAAACTTTTTACTATTAACTAAGGAGTCATTACTATTTTGAGCAATGGTAGTTGAGGCAAAAATAAAGGTGAGAGTGAAAGAAAAAAAAATAAAAATATTCTTCAAAATATACGATTGAAATAATATTCAAATTTACAAGTAAATTTTCTTGAAGCAAGAATTACATGATGAATATATACTATTGTTAAAGAATTACGTCTACTACTCTGTTAATTGGAATAACAACGCCTTTTTTGAGTACAATATTTTTATCGCCTACAGCCCATATCGTTGTTCTGACTTCTTTTAAACCTACACTATCCTCAAATATGATTCTCATCTTTGTTCTGTGAATATTACCTAAAACCATGGATCTTCTTAACTTCTGGATGAGCTTATTCATGTCAGCTTTAGATTTTTCTAATGGAATGTTCGGAAATAATAAATCAACAACATTCTCTTTTTCTATGAGAGTAGGTGCAATGGTCATGTTTATAAAGTGATAATAGAATAGAAAAATTACAAAAAATCCATTAAAAATGCAAGATTTTGTGAGCAACTAACTTGAAATACGTTCAATTTTATATACCCTTTTGGTCTTATTATTTATTTTAAATAGGTCGTTTATGATGTATCCGATTAGCCAAATTATATGACCATCTGAGGTGATTACATAGGTTTTGTCTTTCTCAATTAAGGGTGTTTTTTTATCAATTAAAATATCACTAATCTTTTTTGACCCTTCCATCCCCAGTGGTCTTATTTTATCTCCATTTTTCCANGTTCTAATGGTTAAAGGAAAAGATAATTTATCTGCATCAAAAAAAACTACANTATTTGTATTTGTGTATTCTTTTGGGATATCTTCAGAAGTNTGAAATGATAACCCCAATGGTTCTTTTATCATTTCACAATGATTTGAAATTTCAACTTTTACNTCTTTTTTTTCAAACTTCTTACTTATGATCCAAAAATTNCTATCCTGAGTTATTTGANNCTCCTTTGNNACCATTATNTTACCAGACTGTTTTGGGTTTNACACCCANTTTTCAGCTTGATCATGATTAAATCCAAATGNCTTTAAATAATGAATATAACACAACGGGTTTATNGATTTATCGTGTTGGATTTTAATATTCTTATTTTCATATTTAATATTCTTTTCTAATTTCTCATTAATTAACTCTTCTAAAAGGATATAATCTTCTTTTATATATCGCATTGATTGGGTAATACCTTTTTCAGCTTGATCAAACCTTTTGTAAATAGGGCTTAACACATTGTTTCTTAAAAAATTCCTATCGTATTTAACNTCNCGATTGGATTGGTCTTCTCTGTAGGGTACNTTATTTAGCTTTGCATAGTCCAATAATTGCTTTTTACTAAAGCATATTCCAGGCCTAATGATATTAGATCTTTTTTTTGGAATACCTTTTAGCCCTTTCATTCCGCTTCCTCTTATTAAATGTAAAAGAAGCGTTTCATGATCATCATTTTGATGGTGAGCGGTCATGATATAATTACATTTTTTTTGATTTGCTATTTGATGGAAAAAAGTGTAGCGAATTTCTCTTGCCTCAACTTGAACATTCTTACTTATATCTACTCTTTTTGTAAATAATTCGATGTTATTTGCATGGCAATATTCTATGACTAATTTTTCGTCTAAGTCGCTTTCCTTNTTTCTAAGTTGATAATTTACATGTGCTGCAATCACGTTTAAACCACAAGTTTGAGAAAGGTGTAATAAACTCATAGAGTCTACCCCACCCGAAATACCCATTAAAAAGGTTTCATTACTAGGAATCTTNTTTTCATGTAAAAAGGCTAAAAATATTTTTTGATAATCAATCATTTTCACATGCTTTAAAAAGAGAAGCTGCTTTCGTTAATGTTTCTTCATATTCTTCTTCAGCTGAACTTTGAATGGTTATCGCACCACCAACGTGAAATGATAAAAGCTGTTTTGCCTTATTGTAAATCAAAGTTCTAATGACTACATTNAGATCAAAATCTCCATTTGGTTTAATTAATCCGATAGANCCGGAGTAAAGGCCTCTTCTAGAGGGTTCATATTGATCCATTAATTCCATNACTCTTACCTTAGGNGCACCTGTCATTGATCCCATAGGGAATGTAGCTTTTATGATATCACTAAAAGTTACATTTTTTTTCATATCACATGAAATGGTTGAAATCATCTGGTGTATATTTTTGAAGGTATAAACCTGACAAAGCTCTTCCACTTTTACAGAATCTCGTTTAGCAATTTTACTTAAATCATTTCTGACTAANTCTACAATCATGATATTTTCTGCTCTTTCTTTCGCATTTTCTTGAAGCTCTTTTTTAATCTGATTGTCACTAGATTCANTAGCCANTCTCTTACGTGTTCCTTTAATAGGACTAGAAAATAATCGGTCCCCCCTCTTTTTTAGAAAAAGTTCTGGACTTGCGCTGAGTACGTAATGATGTTCTAGATCAGCGTATACTTTATATGGGGCTTGAGTTAGGTTTGATAATTTCTCAAAAACNTTTTTAGCATTAAAATTTTCAACATTTGAAACCCATTCGTAACAAAAGTTAGCTTCATAAAAATCTCCTTTTTGAATATGNTTTTTAATCTTTCCTATTGTTTCTAANTAGTTCTTTTTTGAAGTTTTAGGTTCAAATTGTATATGATTATCACTTNTTTTTNNNCNNGGTTTAAACCCTTTAAAAGAATANTTTTTAGCTGGAATAATACAATGGATTAGAGGAAATCCAANATCATTNTTATGATTAGTTTGNAGATCCTCGNTGTGATTTTTCACATCATAGGNTATAAAAATCAAGATGTGTTTTCCGAAGTACTNGGCTAAAAACTCATCAAGCCCAGNAAATGGATTTTCTTTTTCTNTTGAAATCCACTGATCATGAATTCCTTTGAAACGATGTTCTCCAATTACAACTTCCAAGGCTAAATGTAGTCTTGGATTATTTTAACGACACATTTAGCCCAGTCTTCACTATCATTAAGTGCGGGAACCAAGTCTAATCTTTCTCCACCATTCTCTAAGAATATTTCTTGGTTTTCTTCAGAAATCTCTAGAATTGTTTCCAAGCAATCTGCTACAAATGCTGGAGAGAATACTAGCATTTTTTTCACTCCTTTTTTGGCTAGGTGCTCAACAGTTTGGTCCGTGTATGGTTCTAACCATGGATCTCTTCCAAGCCTCGATTGAAAGGTAGTTGTAAATTTATCCTCAGAAAGCTTAAGCATTTTAGATAAGTGAGCAGTTGTTGCATAGCAAGTTGCTTTATAACACAATTTATTTTCATTGTTTATCTCTTGATCGCAATAGTGATCTTTACATGGGGTTCCATCAAGATATACTTTATTTACATGTCTCTCTGGCACTCCGTGATATGAAAAAAGTATATGATCATATTCACTCATATCAAATGATGATGCTACTTTTTTAACACAATCCAGATATCGGTAATCATCATAAAATTGTCCAATCACTTTTATTTCTGGAATCACCCACCATTTCGATATTATTTTAAATGCTTTTTCAATAATAGATCCGGTAGTAGCAGACGCATATTGGGGATATAATGGGAAAATAATAATTTGATCATAATTAGCTAAGCGCATTTTCTCTAATATGGAGTTCATGCTTGGATTACCATATCTCATGGCTAATTCTACATCAAATTGTTTATGCCCAATCT
>NZMV01000020.1 GCA_002694645.1 Crocinitomicaceae bacterium
AGGGTAATATAAAACTCCCATGTAAACCAAAAAGGTGGTGAAACTATGATTACAATTTCCTTAGGAAGGGACCATACTCCATCCACATTTGATGACCAAACTTTAAAGATATACTCTCCTGCGGATAAATTTGAGTAGTTTATCGTATTGGTTTTCTTCATATTCATGGGGGCATCATACATACCACTTAAATGAATCTTAAACTCATTACTTTTTGGATCAGAAAAATGTAAACTCGAAAATGTAAATGCTAGATCGTTTTGAAAAAAAGTAAGCAAAATGGTGTCAACAGCGTAAGGGTTCTTATTAGTCAGGAAATTTTCAAATTTCCCATCATTTAACCATTTGATGTCGGTAATTAGTGTTCTTGGTGCTGTTTTGTTGAACATAATTTCTTTAGGGGAGAAATAATTAAACCCGTTAATACCTCCAAAATAAATTCTTCCACTTATGCTCTGATAAAATGAGTTGTTATTGAACTCATTGCTCTGAAGGCCGTTTCCCTCATTATAATTTCTGAAGGAATTACTTTCTGTAATGAATTCTGATATACCAAAATTTGTGCTTATCCACAGATGACCATTTGCATCTTTTATAATTCCATAAATATTGTTGTTGGATAATCCCTCAGATTCAGAAAAGATGTCAAACGTATTGGTTTTAAGATTTAGTTTATTAAGGCCCCCTCCAAATGTTCCTACCCAAAGCGTATTTTCATCTCCTTCGCATATGGATAAAACCGTGTTATGACTAATGCAATTTTTCGCTTCTTCATTCGACTTAAACTGAACCAATTCAAAATTACTAATACTTAAATTTTCTTCTGTTTGACTCAATTTGCAAAGCCCTCCCCCATCAAATCCTAGCCAAATGTCATTATTGGATGAAAAAAGGATTCTTCTGCATGGGTGATCAGGAAATAATGTATCTGAAAAAGTTTCAGTATTAAATGATAATGAAGTTTTTTGTTTTAAATCAAACGCAAATAATCCATTTTTTGTTGCTGCCCATAATTCATCTTTATTTCTAAAATTAATATCAAATACGGGTTGATTCAATTCATCCAGATGAGGAGAAAATTTTTCAAAAAAACTATGATTTGAATTAGGGTTAAAGTTGTAGATACCAGAATTCGTCCCAACCCAAAACTGTTGATATTCATCTACATAAATATCCCAAATATCATTGTTAGCGGCTAAAAACTTGTTTTCGGAATAAAAAGGGTAGTTTATAGTCACTTTGCTAAGAATATTAACTTTAGAGAGTCCTTTTCTTGTTCCAACCCATACGATGCTATCATTCTCTTCATAAATAGTCCATATATTTTTATCGTCCAACTTTTCTTTGCCTCCTACATTATTTGTTACAAGAGAAAAATTTTGCTTTAACGGATCAAAATAAGACACCCCTTCAGCCGTAGTAATCCAAATATTTCCAGAAAAATCCTGGAAAATATCAAAGATCATGTCACTTGAAATCGAATTTAAATCAAAAGTATTATTTCTATAATTCTTGATGAATTCGTCATTTTCACTCGTTATAGAAACCCCATAGAGGCCTTCTCCTCTTGTACCTGCCCATATATGATGCAAATCTTCACAGAAAATAGAAGAAATAATTTTGTCAGTTAAAATCTTATTTGTGATGCCATTTTCTAGATCATCAAAATTGAATACCCCTTTATTTGTAGCTACAAATAATATAGAATCATTGTAATTATATATATCGTTTACTGTGTTATCTAGTAAAGACTTGTTCCATATTTCAACAGAGCTAAATGCATCTGTTTTATCATTATATTGGTAAATCCCATCCCCTTTTGACACCACAAATAATTGATTTTTAAATGTCAATACTTTAACCCATGAATTGGTGGTAAGTCCTTTTGAAGGNCCGTAGAATTGAAGGCTATCATCTTCTAAACGGTATCTTAATAAACCCGATTCCTCNGNAGCCATCCAAATAAAGTTATTTTTACACTCATGGAGGTCCACAATGTTTAAGTTNCCCGATAATTCACCNTTATTAACNCGATTAAACTGCTGATCCAAAGTGTGCTTATAATTAAGNCCACCATTAAGCGTAGCAACCCAAAGNATATNATCTTTTGACTCAAGTATAGATGTCACGTAGGAGTTTGAAAGGGTAGATTTATTTTTTATTTGATGTTTATAATGTGTGACATTAATGCCATCGAACCGATTCAATCCATCTTGAGTTCCTAACCAAATAAAACCATAGTGATCTTGAATTATGGCGTTAACGGAGCTTTGGGACAGCCCCTCTTTTAGTGTTAACCGTTGGAATCTTAAATTATCTACTTGGCCTGAAGAAATACCAATTAATAAAATGAAAAAAAGTATGCTGTGAAATCGAATGATTAACATAATAGAAAGGTTAGTCCACCTCAACCCCAAAAATCACAATATCATCAACTTGACTGTAACTACCTTTCCATGCCTCAATTTTTTTATCTAACAATTGTTTTTGAGTTTCCATAGACTCATTGACTGTATTTAACAATGTTTCTTTGAATTGCCTATACATGAACTTTTTTCCTTTAAGACCACCGAATTGATCTGCATATCCATCGGAAAAAATATATATTTTATCTCCTTTTTTTACATCAAGTTCGTGGGTATTATAATGATTTTCACCTGCCGTAAAAGAACCAATTGCAATTTTATCTGTTTTGACTATTTCTAGTTCACCGTCACGTATAAGATAAACTGGATTGTAAGCCCCTGCAAATTTTAATTTCATGGTTTTTTTATTTAATGAGCAAAGGGTAATATCCATGCCATCTCTTACTGCATTTTCATCAGTGTGTTTATTTAATGCTAGGTTCGCATAATTGTTAAGATCGTCTAGGATTAGACCAGGATCTGTTAACTTATGTTCACTAACAGCACTATTTAATCCATTTGCTCCAACAAGACTCATAAATGCTCCAGGCACTCCATGACCGGTACAATCTACCGCAGCAAACATACATTCATTTTTTGACTTACTTACCCAATAAAAATCGCCTGAGACAATATCCTTCGGCTTGAACAAGACGAAGGAAGAAGGAAAATATTTCTTTATCACTACTTCTGGAGGAAGAATGGAGTTTTGTAATCTTTTCGCATATCTAATACTATCTGTTACATCATTATACAGTTCCTCTAACTTAGCTCTCTGAGAATCTATTTCATCCTTCTGCTTAACTACTTCTTCTGTTCTTTCTTTTACTTTTTGTTCTAGTATGCGCTCTGTTTCTGCTAATTCATCTTTCATCTTTAGTAATGCATGACCTAAAACATCTTCATCACTTAAAGGTTCGTAGGAATAACTAAAATTACTTTGACCTACCTCGTGAGCAAATTCTGCTGTTTTCTTTAATCCGTCTACAAGATTTATCATTGCCTTTGACATTTCACCAATTTCGTCATTACCCACTTTAACATTTCTGTAATTTGGGAATACTCCTTTTCCTAATGCCAAGAGAATAGTTTTCAATCTCTGAACCGGCTTTGTTATACTGAGGGTAGTTAAAAAGGCAATAAATATGGTGCCTATTACCAATATAATTCCAATAAAAATAATGCTATTGATAAGCTGAGAAAAACTTTGATTAGTTTCTTGTTGTTGCAGTTTTGCAATCTTTCCTCTGTTTTGAGCTAACGTACTGATTTCATCGTACAATTCATTAAAACTTTCATTTGTACTGGTTTCGAATTGTGTTTGTGCAATAAAAAACATGTCATAACTTTCCATGCTACTTAAAATGAATCTTATGTTGTCGTTGTAATCAGCAATAAGTAAATCAAGCTGTTGCTTAATCAAAATAATTTTTACTTTACCCGTATCATTTTCCAACCAGCTTTCCGACAATTTCAATATAGAACTGTAATCACTGAATAAAACAGAGTCTAACAACAAAGCGGCATCTAATTTAAAAGGCCAATCCGGTTGCTTGGCTGATTCATCATTTGCCCACTTCTGCATATGTGAATGGGTAGT
>NZMV01000021.1 GCA_002694645.1 Crocinitomicaceae bacterium
TGCACTTCAAAAGTTCGGGGTGTAGCGTAGCCCGGTTATCGCGCCTGCTTTGGGAGCAGGAGGTCGCAAGTTCGAATCTTGCCACCCCGACTAATTAAAAGCCTTTTTGCAATAGTAATGAGGCTTTTTTTAGTTGAATAAACTAGCTTGTGAAGTAACAGGCTTCAAAACGCTAGGATTATTTCCGGGATAGAACCTTCCAGAAAGTTTATTTACTTCATGAAATTTTAGATTCTGTTCTATTTCACCTGAGATTTTATGTAGATAGTTTAAATCATTATCATTAATCCATGAACTTTTGTTATTTATATCTATAAACAAGGGCGATCTTGGTTCTTTAAGTTTGGGATTGTTATGAATGCTTTTTAACACATTTGAAGCTTTATGGGTAACAATTGAAAAGGTAGAAATAATTTCACCTGTACTAGGATTAATCCATTCACTTAATATGGTTCCAATTCCAATTGGATTGTCGTTAAATATAAAGTGAGGTATTTTCCTACTTTTTTCATGTTTAAACTCAAAAAATCCATCCACAAATAAAATTCCTCTTTTAAAGCTCACGTCTTTAAATGATGGTTTGGATTCTAAGGTCTCTATTCGAGCATTTAAAGTTTTATTTCTAATCAATAAAGCTTGTTGTTCATTTCTTACCCAGTGTGGAATTAAGCCCCAATGTGAAGTAATTATGTTCCCATTATATAATAAACCTATTTTAGGATGATCAAATCCTGAAACATGATAGTAATCTACAAACTTATTTGGTGTATTGTTATTTCTTGATTGAGTGGATGCCTTAGTGCTAATATGAAAACACATATTTGGGTAATTTCTTTTAAATTTATAGAAATAAAACGAAAATGAATAAACTGTTATTAATGACATTTTTGGTAATGATTCTAAACGAGAATATTGCTCAAAAAATCTATTCAGTAAATTATGAATCTCGTGCTGATGTAAAGGTTTTTGTGGTGGATTATGAGTCTAGGGCTGACTTGTTAGTTTATAAAGTTAAATATGAGTCAAGAGCCGGTAATAATGATGGGAGATGGTTTTTTGTAGATTATGAATCTAGAGCAGACAAAAAAATATTTTTCGTGGATTATGAGAGTAGGTGTGATCTTAAAATATTTTTTGTGGATTACGAAAGTAGAGCCGGGTGGAAAAATGCATCCAAAAAACACTTATTGTACTAATGAAAAAAGTCATTCCAAAAAAAGGGTATTCGGAAAAGGAATTAGATGATTTTTTTGACTCCTTCAAAAATCAGGATATAAGCTGGAAGTCAGGAAAAGCATTTGGTGCCGTATATTATCCTGGCGATGAGTATGCTCAGATCATATCTAAGGCTTATGTAAGATTTTTAAACGAAAATGCTTTTGACCCTCAACTATTTAAGAGCTTACTGGCAATGGAAAATGATATCGTGAGCCAAGTAGCCAATTTGATATCGCCCGAAATAAAATTGCACGGAAATTTAACAAGTGGAGGAACGGAGAGCATATTTTTGGCTTTATTATCTGCAAGAGATTGGTCTAAAAAAAACAGGCAGATTGAAAATCCAGAAGTAATATTACCTTCAACTGCTCATCCTGCTTTTTTAAAAGCGCTTCGTTTTCTTAATGTCAAAGCGGTTATAATACATGTAGATGTTTTGAAATGGGACTTGAATAGCGTTGAAAATGAAATCAATGAAAATACCATTATGTTGGTGGGATCCGCTCCAGCTTACCCATATGGAGTAATTGATCCAATAAGCAATCTTTCAGAACTGGCTGTAAAACACAATTTATTATTGCATGTAGATGCTTGTATTGGTGGTTTTTTCCTTTCCTATTTAAAAAAAATGGGAACAATTGTTCCAGAATTTAATTTCAACCTTCCTGGTGTAACTTCATTGTCAGTAGACCTCCACAAGTATGCTTATGCTCCAAAAGGTTCCTCCGTACTGTTATATAGAAATCCTGAACAGAGGCTTTCTCAATACTCCGTTTATTCAAGTTGGCAAGGCGGAATTTACGCTTCAACTACTTTCATGGGAACTAAGCCAGGTGGGGTAGTAGCTTCCACATGGACTGCCTTAAATCATATTGGAGATGATGGATATCTAGACTTAACAAAAAGCACTATGAGTTCCGTTAAAAAAGTTATTAATTACATAGAAAGCAATATTCACCTAGAACTTATAGCCAACCCTGACATGAGTTTAATTGCATTTAAGGTAAAAGATAATAGTACTTACGAATTAGCAGACTTATTGAACGACAGGGGATGGTACTTAGGAAGACTGCAAAATCCGGAAGGAATTCATTTGGTAGTTTCTGCTATACATTCTGAGAGCATAGTTAAATCCTTCACGAATGATATTGATGATTCATTGGCTGAACTATTTTCAACTAATTTTAGAAGTAGTATACAACATTTAGGGGATAATTTATTAAAGCGAATGCTAAACTTGCTTCCTTATAATCAATTGAAAACCACCTTNNCAAAACAAGCTAAAAAAAGCAATGGTAAACCATCTAAAAAAAGAATTATTTATGATGTAAAAAATCAGCTTTCTGAGTCAGAAAGTAATAATTTGTTTCGAACTATAATGGATCGTTTCTATTCCTGATTTTGGCTAAATAACATGATNCTTTCCACATGAGCAGTATGTGGAAACTGATCTNCTAAACTGAATTTNATTAAAGAATATCCCATAGAAGACAAGGTTTCCAAATCTCTTGCTTGGGTAGCTGGGTTACAACTGACATANACAATTTTTTTGGCATTTAATCTTATTACTTTACGCAGTGATTTTGGAGAAATCCCTGCTCTTGGGGGATCAATAACTATGGTGTGAATTTTATTTTCGTANTTTGGNTTGTTNAGTAAAAATTTACCCACATCATCACATTTGAAGGTAATGTTGGATATGTTGTTTTTTGNAGCGTTAATNGAAGCATTCTCAATTGCGCTTNTCACAATATCAACNCCAATAATATTAGCATCCGGAAAGCTTTTTGCAATAAGTTGTCCNATTGTACCTGTTCCACAAAATAAATCTAAAATATAACTGTCANTTGGTATTTTTTCCAAGCGAATGTATTGCANTACTTTTTCATATAGCTTNTCAGCACAATTAGGATTAGTTTGAAAAAAACTCTGCATACTGATATCAAAGTTTAAATCATTAATTTTTTCTGTTATGGTTANGTTACCTTTAACCAGTTGNCTATTTCCTTTGTCTAATTTCTCCCTGTCGGCCACATCATCATTAATAGTATGAATGAGACCTCTAAACCTAGATTTAAATAGTTGTTCTAAATATCCACCAAATTCCATGTGNTTGAANTGATCTAAACCTTTTGAGGATGTCACTAAATTAAAAAGCAGATGATTGGTTAAATAACTTTTTCTCACNACTAAATGTCTAAAAAAGCCTGTTTTTTTNGGAGGATGCCAAGCTTTTAGATTCGTTTTTTCAAGAAAGGATCTTACTNGATGCAAGGAGTCTTCTAGCTCTTTATCAAACATACCACTGTCTTTATCTAGGTTTTCAACCATCCACCAAGTACCTTTTCTTTTAAATCCAAGTGCAAAAGCATCATCAATTACCAATTCCTTTTCTAAATCGTANTGTATACATGAAAAGGAATATTCCATTTTATTTCTGTAATGATGTGGGCTTGGTGAAGGAATCCACTCATCATATAAGGTCTCAATATGTTCGATTTTCCCAATTCGTTTATATACATCAAAAGATACTTGTTCTTTCATTGATCTTTGATCATTTATGGACAAGCTAATATATGGTGCACCAGAAATTCGTTGATAAGGAACTTTATTTTCTAATTTAGATGGAGTAATAATTTCAATTATCTCGGCNTCTAANAAGGTTGGTTTTTTCTTTTTTATTANCACATTTAATTGTTGTCCAGGAATACCTTGATTTATAAATACGATAATTGATTTATCATCCACTTTATAAGTAGCTATACCTTTACCACCAAATGCAAAATCTTTTACAACTACATTAATAATATCACCTTTTTTAATCATCTAATTGTTTGAATAAATCTTTAAAATCGATCCAAAAGGCATCAAATTTAATTAAGTTTTCTTCAAAAAAATGAAATATAACAGACCAAGTATTTTTATCAAAAATATTTACATTTTGGATTTCCTTCTCTATTCTAGAAGAGGATTGATTGAGTTCATTTTGNGCATATTCTATCCATATCCATGANCCAACGCAATTTTCAAAAGCTGATTTTAGTTGCTTAAATTGTTCAAAATAAAGCGATCTTATTTCATCATCTTTGTGCTGAAGCTCAATGTAAATCTTGGCCATCTTACTATTTGAAAATAGCCTCACATAAATATGTCTTACGTGTGTTGGGTAATTAACCCATTTTATGCGTTTTCCATGGATAGATTTGTTTTTACCCATGTACTTACCAAAACTAGTATAAAATAATTCTCTTGTTTTTTTTACTTCTTGTTTGCTGTACACAACTTGTTAATTCACTTTATTAGACAATAATATTTATTTAAAAACATAATGATATATTTGTTTCTTATTTATAATCATTCTAGATAATATTGCAAACAAACGTCATCATAGCTGATAGTTCTGAACTAATTCTTCAAGGTTTAAAAAATATATTTGAACAAATTTCAGAAAGCAATACGTTTTTAGCTCCTGACGCTACNTCTTTAGAAAATTATATATCTACTGTATCTGAACCACTCTTGGTTATTGATTATACGTCATCTGGTTTTTCTCTTGATAATGTAGTTAAGTTGAAAAACGAGAACGTAAATCTCAAAATTTTAGCCATAACTCCTTACACGAACGCCAATACCATTGTTCAAGCGGTACAGGCTGGTGTTGAAAGTCATTTAAAGAAAGAATGTTCTGTTGATGAAATTAAAGAAGCTTTTATAGCTACATTGAAGGGAGAAAAGTTCTTTTGTGATGATATTGTAAAACAAATGAGAAATGAACAAATAGATATAGAAAAAATACAATTTAAATCTCTTGATCCTAGCACTGTTCAATTAAGTGAAAGAGAACTTCAGATAATTCAATTCATAGCAGAAGGATACACTAATTCACAGATTGCTGCAATTGTATATTTAAGCAATCATACCATAAACACCCATCGTAAAAACATCATGAAAAAACTGGGAGTTAATAATACTGCGGGTATAGTTATGTATGCTGTAAAAACAGAAATGGTTAGTCCCAACCAGTTTAGTTTTAAAAAATCAAAAGATNACTATGGATAAAGCTTTCTTAGTAGCCTTTTCAATAACATTATTAGCTGGTTTNTCNACTGTTTTTGGAAGTTTTATAGTGTTGTTTAGTAAATCTAAAAAAACNAGTTGGTTATCCTTTTCCATGTCTTTTGCAGCAGGTGTTATGCTNTATATTTCTTTTGTAGAAATTATTCCAGANTCAATTCATGTATTCAANATTCAAAACACTNATTTTTTTACATCAAATGCGTATATCAATTTTGCACTATTTTTTCTTACGGGTAGTGGATTAGCCTTCTTACTTGAAAAAGTGTTACCTGATCACAAAATTTCAGAAAAAATAAGTAGTGGAATTTCAACAAAACGAAGAATATATAGAACAGGAGTGCTTATTGCTATATCTCTAGCTATTCATAATTTCCCTGAAGGCATCATTACTTTCATGGAATGTTACACNAATTTAATTTCAGGATTGGCTTTAGCTTTAGCCATTGCTTTACATAATATTCCAGAAGGCATGTCTATTTCAGTACCGATACTTCACGCTACTGGAAGTAAGAAAAAAGCCATTCTATATACAGCGTTAAGCGGAATTACAGAGCCAATAGGAGCTCTTTTTTGTTACATGATCATCAAGGACGGTATTAAACCACTTACCGAGGCTGCAATGATGTCTGCTGTGGGTGGTATTATGGTTTTTATATCCATTTTTGTTTTGATGCCACTCAGCATACAGTATAAAGAAAATAGACAACCCTTATTTGGTTTCATTTCAGGTTGTACTATAATAGGCCTATCTATTTTTTTGATGAATAGCTTGTAGCTATTTATTACCCATCCCAGGTATGATGTTAAATGCTGTACTTTTCATCTCATTTTCATTAACGTGATCAGCATCCTTTATGGCTTTATTAAAAGCTTCTATTATCTCTTGCTTGAATTCATCTACAGAACTTTTTTTTAAAACATCTTCATCTAAATGAAATTCTTTCAGTTGACGGTTGCCGTCCATGATAAATCTTAATTTCCCATCAAATGCATCTCCCTTTACATAGATGTTTTCTAATCTTTTTTTTGAATCCTCTACAGCACCCTGCATTTCCTGCAGTTTTGCCATCATATCTTGCATATTTTGGTTTCCAAACATGTTATTTATTTTGATTATTTTGTTGAGATCGTATTCGTTCGTTTCGCTCTTTTCTGGATTTGAAATCTTTCATATTCCATCGATATAGTTTGATGCCTACATAGATGCCTAAACCGAAAATCCCAGCTACAAAAAAGGTAATAAAAAAATCTCCTGGACTCATTTATAAAATTTGATTTTCAATAATTTTCTCAAGCTTAATTCCCCTTGACCCTTTAATCAGTATGGTGCAATTTTCATATCTCATGTTCTCAAGGTATGGTAAAATGAACTCTACTTTTTCAAAGGTAGGAAAATTACATTTTAAGTTTGAGAATATACCACCTACTAAAAGTCCGCTTATGTTGTTCTCATGCATAAATTGAACTATGTTTTGGTGCTCTACCTCTTCATTCTCACCTAATTCAAGCATATCTCCTAAAATAGCTACCTTATTTTCTACCTTCATTGAGGATAGACTTTGGAGTGCTGCCAATGTACTTGTTGGGTTTGCATTGTAGCAATCTGCTATTACTATATTAGTCTTAGTTTTTATGAGTTGCGATCTATGATTGGACGGAGTATAACTTTCTAATGATTTACTGATTATTTCAGATTTAATATGGAATATCTCACCTACAGTAGCTGCACACAACATGTTATAAAGATTGAAATCACCAAGTAAGGCTGTTTTTATATTTTGCTTTCCGTCTCTATANCTAATCTCAACTTCGATAGTAGGGTGGAAGTCAATGACTTTTCCGCTAACATNACCANTTGAATGTCCNTAGCCGAAATGATTTTCNGGCTGATTTATGACTTCTGTTAAAATANAGTCATCTAAATTNTATATGATTTTCCCATCTTTATTTAAGATGTAATCATACATTTCCATTTTTGTTTTTTTAATGGTCTCNGTAGATCCAAAACCTTCAAGATGAGCCTTTCCTATATTGGTGATAATACCATAATCAGGATCGGCTATTTCTACCAATTCTTTTATATCTCCCCGTTTGCTAGCACCCATTTCAATCACAGCCATTTCATGGTCTTTNTTTAACCTAAGCAATGTTAATGGCACACCAATATGATTATTTAAATTACCTTCTGTAATAAGGGTATTGTACTTTGCNTTTAATACTTCACCAATTAGTTCTTTGGTAGTTGTTTTCCCATTAGTTCCAGTAATTCCAATCACCGGTATTTCAAATTGTCTTCGATGATAATTGGATAGCTTTTGAAGGGTAGTTAATACATCTTGAACTAAAAAAGATTTATCCTCNATTTCAATATTTTCTTCATCAATAACTACATATGCNGCNCCTTTTTNAATAGCGTCTGAAGCAAATTTATTTCCGTTAAAGTTNGGGCCTTTTAGGGCGAAAAAAATACAACCTTCAGAGATTTTCCTTGTATCTGTAGTAACATTTTGATTGCAAGAAAGGAAAGCCTGATAGATCTCCTCCAACATTTTACTCAAACCTATCCATTACTGCGCTGGTTACTCCGGTAGATGAAAAACCTCCATCATGGAACAAATTCTGCATAGTGACATATTTAGTTAAATCGCTAAACATAGCAATACAATAGTTAGCACAATCCAAAGCGCCTGCATTACCCAATGGACTCATATTTTCACTAAAACTGATAAATTTATCAAAACCAGAAACTCCACTTCCTGCAGTGGTTACAGTTGGTGATTGAGAAATGGTGTTAACTCTCACTTTTTTAGCTGTTCCGTAATGGTATCCAAAACTTCTAGTGATAGATTCAAGCAGTGATTTTGCGTCTGCCATATCGTTGTAGTCAGGGAAAATACGTTGAGCAGCGATGTAGGTTAATGCCAATACGGAACCCCAGTTGTTTAAGGCGTCCAGATCATAAGCAACTTGTAATGTTTTGTGCAGTGACATAGCGGATACATCTAACGTCTGTTTGTACCATTCATAGTTAAGACCTGTATATGGTTTTTTCTTCCTTACGTTTGGTGACATACCAATAGAGTGAAGAACAAAATCTACTTTTCCGCCAAGGATTTCTTGAGACTTTTCAAATAAATGCTTTAAATCTTCAACTGATGTCGCATCAGCTGGGATTACTTCTGAATTGGTTTTCTCTGCTAAGTCATTAATTGCTCCCATACGCATGGCAATGGGGGCATTAGTTAATGTGAAAGTGGCTCCTTCTTCCTGAGCTCTTTCCGCTACTTTCCATGCTATTGACATGTCATTTAAAGCTCCAAAAATAATACCTCGTTTTCCTTTCAATAAGTTGTTGCTCATGATCTGTATATTATCTAAGCATCAAATATAGAAATAACGTTTAATTTATGATTAGTTCAAGATTAAAAATACTTATGTTTAAACCTGTTTTTTGAATGAATAAATATTACAAAATATTAGGTCTTCCAAATCAATCTGATAAAAAGCTCGTAAAAAGAGCATATAGAAGATTGGCTATGAAATATCATCCAGATAAAAATGATGATAGAAAAGCCAATGAAAAGTTCATTCTCATTAATGAAGCTTACGCCAAAATAATGGATGAGTCAGCTCATCAGAATACGTGGAACACCTACCGAAATGAAAAAGCAAAAGCAAAGGAAGAGGAACTTAAAAAAAGAATGCAATGGGCTAAAAAATACGCTCAATATAAAAAGGATCAAGAAGAAAGAATTGCAGAAATTACCTATAATAAAATTCAACATTCTGCTTTAGGGTGGATCTATCCGCTAATAAGTTGGGTTTGCATTGGCTTTGCATTTTTACTCTTTTTAGACTTTATGGTAATGAACACAAAAGATTTAGATGTGGATTTTGATCGAAGTTATGTAGATATGGCCACAGAAAAGGACGTATTGCTCTTTAAAGACAGAGAATCAGAAGAATACATTGGTGAGTTTGCTGTTCATATAGACGATGTTAAGCGTTTAGAGTTTTCAAAAAAAGTAAAATACANGTGTCAGTTAACCCCCATATTTAATGAATTAGTNACTCTTACTTTTTATCACCAGGACGAGAATATTAAAATATTTAATCATTACAGTGTTTACAGGGCAGCTTATATATTTTTATTTTTTCTGTTAACTCCAGTGATCACTTTAATTTCAAAAGGCCCAAATTTTTTACATGTTTTTTGTGTTTATTTTGTAAGTGGTTTTGCTTCTTTAACATTGTTATCATTTGTCATATCAGTTATTGCTTCATGAGATTGTGTATTTATTTTATGTTTTTATCCTTCTTAATTGGATGCCAAACAAGTGAATCAAAACCGAAATTTGAATCAGTAGAAGTCATAAAAGAAGTTTCGGTTGAAGTTAAAAAAGTACCTAAAGGCTCCAAAACCAATAAATACGCGAAACTGATAACCAACCAAAATGTAATTCAAAAGTTAAAATCCTATGGAACGTCAAATCCCGAAACAAGAATACTCATTGAAACTACATTTGGTAACATAAAACTGAAGCTTTATGAAGACACACCACTACATCGAGCTAATTTTGTCATGTTAATTAAAAAAGGCTTCTATGATTCAACCCTTTTTTATCGAGTGATAAATCATTTTATGATNCAAGGAGGCAATAGCGATGATAATAAGATGTTTAATAGAATAGCCAAAATTGGTAATTATAAAATTCCTTCNGAAGTACTGCCACACCATATACATAAAAGAGGTGCTCTTGCTATGGCCGTTCAAGAACAGTATTATCAAGATATTTCNAAACAGGATAAATCTTCNAGTGCATACAATTTTTACATCATTCAAAAAGGTCCTATTTCNGATAAGTATATGNATAAATTAGAAGAAACATATCATATTAAAATACCTGAAAAAAACAGAAAAATATANAGAAAANATGGAGGTAATCCACATTTGGATAATGATTACACTGTNTTTGGGGAAGTTACAAGCGGAATGNGTGTAGTTGATAAAATAAGTCAAGTAATAACTGATGATAAAAATAGGCCCTTAAAAAATGTATATTTATCTATGAAAGTGCTTAAGTAATGGAAAAATACTTTTTTGAGGCAGTTAAAAGCTATGGTCGTGTAAATATTCCAAAAGTGGGCTCTTTTTCATGGGATAAAGGAAACATAGAATTTAGTCCTTTTTCTACCTATCACGATGGAAAATTTCTAAAGTACCTTAAGGAAGAATTAAAATGGGATAATGAAAAAGCTACTTCTTTGTCNTCTACATGGTTTAGCTCTATTGGTGAGAAGCTAAATGANACGAAGTCTTATATGNTAAAGGGCTATGGTACTTTGATGTATCAAAATGATAAAATTGTNTTTAACAAACAGAAAAAATACAGNAAAAATAAAATCTTATTGTTTGGACTACTTTCAGTCTTATTTGCTTCCGCATCTGTGNTGATTTTTTTATTNACNTCAACTAATGAAACGAGAGATGAAGACATTACNGTCTCTTTTNNAGAGTCAAAAGAAACAAAAGTGGATAATNTGGAGTCTTCAAATTTAACAGTAATTGANACCGATTCTATTGAGATTATAGATTCTATCANNACACCTTCAACNCTAAAAAATTCACTTCCAGTAATTGANCTTCAAAATAAATACGAAGACCAATACATCATNNTTGCCGGAACATTTAGTAAAAAAAGTAATGCTNTTGGTCTTTATGAATCACTCATTCAAAATGAATTATTTTCTTGTAAAGTCATNTACAACGGTTCTTCTTTATACTGGGTTTCTGTATACATGACGTCTGATAAATTAAAGGCCAAGTCCTTTTTGANGTCACATAAAATCAATGGTTGGATAAAAAAAATATGATATGAAAAAGATAACGNTACTCTTCGTTTTTTTAAGCGCAACTTTCATCCTAAATGCACAATATCAATTTAAAGTGAGTGAGTCTAATTTTCAATTTTCAAAAGCTTCACATCACGGTTTTTCGGTTCATNTATATGAATCAAATATNCATGANATNGAAAANGGATGGAAAAAAATGATGAAGGGNTGNGGNGCTAAAGTAGACGAGAAAAAACATGAGTTTTTTGCTGATAATGCTTCTTTTAAAAAAATGGGAGATAATGTGTTTGATACGTATGCATTCTGCAATGAAAAATCGAATTACATCGAATTTATAACAGCAGTTGATCTTGGAGGTGCATTTTTAAATGCAAATGACCACAGGGAGATAACATCGATTTACAAAGAGCAATTATTGAGTTTTGCAAAACAGACTACTTTATCTGCCATGCAGGAAAAAGTGAAAATTGAAGAAAATAATGCTCATCGCTTAGAAAAAGAAATGAACCAACTTGTCAAAGATGAAAACAAGTTAGAAAATGATATTGAGTCTTGGAAAAAGTCTATAATTCAAGCTGAAAAAGAAGTGGAATCTAAACAAAATGATCAGGAACTTAAGAAAGTTGAAATTCAGCAACAAGAAAAAACGATAAACGCTTTAAAGGACAAAATGAAATCTATTAAATAGAAGATGGTTAGTCTACTAAGATTTTGATAGATTGATGATGATCTTTACTTTGAATAGAGATGAAGTAGATGCCTGATTCTAATGTTATGCTTACGTTTCTATTGTATCTATCAATTTTACCGATATTCATTAATTGTCCCTGTAAATTATATATGGCATAATTTATCTCATTTACGACATTTGAAAATTGTAAATGATCATTTAAGTAAGTGACATTAATCGAATTTGTTGATTGATCAGGTATTTTTGTGGTGTTGTATATAAGTTCTAAATCATCAATTTTCAATTCACTATCTGCTACAGCTTGAGTACTATCACCAGCACTAATATTACACAATATGTAAGCGGGATTATTAATTGTAGGATAATAAATGAATGGTGTACTAAATCTAG
>NZMV01000022.1 GCA_002694645.1 Crocinitomicaceae bacterium
AATTTCATTTCCACATGTATGAACATCATGTCCACGTTCTATAAGCTTTTCAATAATTGGAATGGTTCTAGTTATGTGACCAAGCCCCCAATCTAAGGGGCCGACTAAAACCTTTTTAGCTTTTTTCTTCAATGAAATAATTTGTTTTGATCGCGAATAAACATTAAAACATCATTGCATCCCGCTTTAGAAATAGATGAAGTGACAAAGTGAAGTGGCATTTCTTCCCATGTTTCTTTAAGTTTATTCTGATACTCAGTTACTTTAGACTCTACTTCTCTTTTTTTGATTTTATCTGCTTTGGTAAAGCATATTATAAAGGGTATTTGTTTTACAGCACAATACTCCATGAATTCTAGGTCAATTTTCTGAGGTGAAATTCTGAGATCAATCAACAAGAATAAACAGATTAAATTTTTTCTTTTCTCTAAATATCTAAGTGTAAATTCTTGAAATGAAGCTCTTGTTTTTTTAGAAACTTTAGCGTAGCCATATCCTGGTAAATCGGCAAATAAAAAGGAATTATTAATCTTGAAGTGATTAATTAATTGGGTTTTACCAGGCCTCCCTGATGTTTTAGCTAGCTTTTTATTATTGGTTAAGCTGTTAATTAAAGAAGACTTTCCAACATTGGATCTTCCAATGAAGGCATACTCGGGTAAATGTAAATCTGGACATTTTTTCCAGTCCGTATTACTGCATAGAAAGTCGGCTCTATGTATCTCCATTTTTTTCCTTCAAATAAGAATTTATGTGTCTTTCTTTTTTTTGCTCAAAAATATCGTCAATTGAAATTAAGATTCCCGTTTCTTCTACATCCCCAAATTTTTTGTTTAATGCAGTTCCAAACGATTTCATTGTGCTAGAAAGACTCATATATGCAGAAATAAGCGGTGGAACAGAAGTATTTAGTTTTCTCACATACTGTGTTAGCAGTTTATATGCTTCTTCATAATTAAGTGTAGAAATTTCTTTTATAAAAAATGATGTATCGTTGTAAAGATCTAAAGGAGATTTTGCTGTAACAAGTCCATCATTGTCAGGAAAATAATGGCCGATAAAAGTTAAGATAAGGTCTCTTGCTTGTTTAGGGTAGTCTAAGTACATCGTTACCTTTCCAAAGAAATATTTTATTTCTTCATTGTCAACTACCAAAGCGCCTAATCCGTCCCATAAATTATCTAACGAAAATATACCTTTTCTATTTCCAGATGAAGGCTGATATCCCGGTTGAACAAATGATCTTCCAAGTTCGATTGTTTGTGGAAGATATGTGGTTTCAAATTGTTTACTAAAATGAAATAAGCTATTTGTGGCTAGGTCCTTATGCTTTTTTGATNCAATTACTTTTTTCCCTTTGATAAATCTATAACCCCCAATAATTTCCANTGCATNTGGATCCCATACAATTAGTTGATTATAGTAGGCTTCTGATCTAGTGTCAAAATCATCTAAATCAAGTTCTTTTCCTGTTCCTCCACCAGCCATCCTAAATGTGAGTTCTCTTAACCTACCAATTTCNAGNAGTGTATTTGGAGAATTAAGGTGATTAAGAACATAGATCTCATGGTTTGCAAAATTTGTTTTTCGAACAAACGTTTCTGAGTTTAGTTCTTGNNGAATTGATTTTTTCTCTATGGGNTTAATTACCTTTTTCACCGAATTCAAAGTTAGGATTGTTTTCTAATTCATAAATATGTTGTTTTATAGTTTGGGCCCATTCATGGTCAGATTTAGTCTTGTTGAATACATTTGGTAAAATGGGCTTCCCCATGGTTAAGTGAATTGTACTTCCTTGTTGCTTAAACATTTCATCTGCTAATAATAACATTTCCAAATTGATTTTAATACCCATTTTTTTCCTGATGTTTGCAGTNCTGTAAAATCGTTTTGAATTCTGTCCACTNATATGAACAGGATAAATNGGTTTNTTATATTTCTTCACTTTGGCAATAAAACTTTTTTTCCATTCTAAATCTTCTACTTTCTCTTTTTGCTTTCTAGATACTAGGCCTGCAGGAAAAATAACTATGCATTGGTCAGATTGATATAATTCATCTATTCGCATAATGCTATCTCTTGAGTTTGAGCCGTGCTTATTTACNGGNATAAATAAACTATTGAAAGGTTCAAATTGATTTAATATATCGTTTACAATAAATTTTATATCCCTTCTGATTTTTCCTATTTCTTTCATTAAGGTGACNCCATCTAATCCACCTAATGGGTGATTGGCAACTATGACAACNCCTCCATTTTTGGGTAAATTTTCAAATCCGTTTGTAGTGGAAGAAACCTTGATTAAATCCAGTCCCTTTTCTATAAATTCCAGCCCTCTTTTTCCTTCTAATTTATGAAGAATCTCATTGATTTCTTCTTGATGAATTATTGATCTTAATTTTTTTAAAAATATAGTTGGGGTAAACTGATAAACTTTAGGGTTTTTTTCTCTCAGAACTTTGTCAACATCAATTTTTGGACTCTCCATGACATTCAATCAATTTCATTTTAAAGATACTGAATAAATAGAAAAACCTCCAAAAATTTATATAATCTCCACTTTTTACCACTAATTTTNAAATTATATTTNATCTGTTATATTTTNAAATTTTGAAACTTAANATTANCAANAACGTAAAAAGTTATTCACAATCTNTATAAAGTGGGAAAATGTGGGTAATTATTTGTTAGATTTACAATCAAAATGCTAGAAAATTGACTGGATTTATAGGAGAATATCATTGTAAGCTAGATGTCAAGGGAAGGTTATTAATTCCTTCAGATATGAGGAAGCAATTGTCTCCAGAAGATCAGGGTCAATTTGTTGTATCAAGAGGTGTTGATGATTGTCTTTCTCTCTATACTTCCTCTGAGTGGTTGCNGGTTATGAANAGACTAAGAAAACTCAATCGCTTTAAGCCAAAGGATAGAAAATTCGCAAGAATGTTTCAAAAAGGAGCTACCAAGGTCATGGTTGACGGAAGTGGAAGAATTTTGATTCCAAAAGGTTTNTCTGCTTGGGCTTCATTAAGAAAAGAGGTGGTTCTTGTGGCTAATGTAGATCTATGGGAATTGTGGGATAAACAGAGGTATGACGAAATAATGAAAGAAGACTGGGAAGGATTTGATCAACTAGCACAGGATGTTATGGGTGATTCTTCTGATGGAGAATAGTCCATATCATATACCAGTTCTTTTACATGTTGCTACTGATGCTCTAATAACCAAAGAAAATGGATTATACATCGATTTAACATTCGGTGGAGGCGGTCACTCGAAGGCTATATTAAATAAAATTAAAGATGGGCAGTTGATCGCATTTGATCAAGATGAAGATGCATTTCGTAATGATATAGACGATGCTAGGTTTACACTTGTAAGGCAGAATTTTAAATATGTTCAAAATGTTCTTCTCNCAAGAGGAATCCATAAAGTAGATGGGATNCTAGCGGATTTGGGTGTTTCATCATATCAATTTGACACTCCGGAAAGGGGGTTCTCCTACCGTTTTAANGGAGAATTAGATATGAGAATGAATGTAAATTCGTCNANCACTGCCTNTCAAGTNGTGAATGAATATGATGAACAAAATCTAGTTAGGATATTAGTTTCTTACGGAGAGTTTAAAAGAGGAGAGGCAAGAAAAATTTTTAGAAAAATCGATGAAAACCGTTCCATTAAATCGATTAAAACAACTAAGGATCTGCAGGAAATATTAGATCCAATCTTCCCTTCTCGGTTTTTGAATAAAAATCTATCCAAAATTTTTCAATCTATTCGNATTGAGGTCAATGAAGAAATGCAAGCATTGAAAGAGTTGTTGAATCAACTTGTTGATTGCCTGAATCCAAATGGTGTTGCCGCTTTCATCACCTACCATTCCATCGAAGATAGGATGGTAAAAAATTTTTTTAAATCTGGAAATACTGACGGAGAGTTGACCAAAGATTTTTATGGGAAAATATTGAAGCCATTTGAATTGGTGAACAAGAAGCCAATAGTTCCATCCGATGTAGAAATCAATGAAAACCCCAGAGCTCGTAGCGCAAAATTAAGAATGGCAAAAANATTGTAAATGAGTGTTTTTAAAAAAATATTTTCTGGTGATTTATTTCNAAAAGGGATTGTACTAAANAATATACCCTTTCTTTCATACATCACGTTTCTTATGTTGGTGTACGTTGCCTACGGATATCATGTTGATAATACAGTATTGTCAATATCTAAGGCGAATAAAGAAGGGGAAAAGCTGTATTCTGAGTTGCAATCTGCTTTAGAGCTCTATGATAAGGAGAGTTTACAAAGTAAAATAGCNGAGGAAACATCAAAATGGGGGTTATACGAGTCAATTGATCCTCCCGTAATTATCAATTCAAACGGAGAGGATGAAGAATAGAGAAACTTTAACAAGAGTATATGTAATATATTTTATCATTCTCCTATTAGGCGGTGGGGTAGTCGGTCAAATCTTTTATCTACAATTTTATAAGGGTTCCGAACTCATACAAGATGCTGAAAAGCAAATATTTGTATATAAAAATATCACAGCTCCCAGAGGCAATATTTATGCTTCAAATGAGCAAAAGACATCGTTAGCACTTTCCGTTCCTAGGTTTAAGGTGTATGTGGATCTATTGACAATTAAAGATCAAATCTTTACAGATAGTATTGGTGCATTGTCTGACTCATTACATCAACTTTTCCCTTATAGATCTGCTCAATTATGGGAAGAAACCCTAATACAACAAAGGGAAAATGGTAATAGATACTTTTTTATCGCAAGAAACCTAAATAATAGTGAGATAGAACGATTAAAGAAGTTTCCCATTTTCAATTTAGGTAAGTACCGAGGAGGTCGGATAATTATTAAAACAAATCAACGAATTAAGCCCTATGGACTTTTAGCNAATAGGACAATTGGCTATGTTGTTGATCACGAGAATGAAAAGCCCATTTTGGTTGGATTGGAAGGAGCTTTTAATGATTATTTAAAAGGACAAAACGGCCAAATGCTAATGGAAAAGGTCCGTGGAAATGATTGGAAACCAGTAGATGATAATTATTCTATTGAGCCTGTACCTGGTTCTGACATTTATACAAGTNTGGATGTGAATATTCAGGATGTGGCTGAAACAGCATTNCTACACCAGCTAAAAGAACAAAAAGCAGATCGGGGTTGTGTCATACTTATGGAGGTTAGTNCTGGATTTGTAAAAGCAATTGCAAATCTATCATACAATAAAAAAACGGATACTTATTTTGAATCTCAAAACCATGCTGTTGGATTGGCTTCAGAACCTGGGTCTACNTTTAAACTNGCATCACTACTTGTAGCTCTTGAACAAGGCAAAATCAATATTGAAGATTCAGTTTTCATGTCTGGTAGGTATGAGTTTTATGATAAAGCATTGACTGATGGTGGGAAAGTGTATGGTAAAAACACGATAAAAAACGCATTTGAAGTTTCATCTAATGTAATTAGCAAATTAATTTACGATAACTATAAGCAGCAACCTCAAGAATTTGTTGATGGTCTAAAGCAACTAGGATTAAATAGAAAATTAGGCCTAGATATCCTTGGAGAAGGGGCACCATTAATAAAGGATGCTTCTGACCCCACTTTTACAGGAATTTCACTTCCTTGGATGTCCATAGGATATGAAGTAAAACTGACCCCACTTCAAACATTAGCGTTTTATAATGGGGTTGCGAATGAAGGGGTACTATTGAAGCCTCAATTTGTAAAGTACATCAAAAAAGGTGTTGCATTAGAAAAAGAATTNGAGCCGATTGTATTAAACTCTTCCNTATGTTCGGATGAAACCTTAGGAGACTTAAAAGAATTACTAGAAGGTGTTGTTGAAAGAGGTACAGCAAAGAATATTAAGGCACGGGGGTTTAAAATNGCAGGAAAAACAGGAACATCNAAAATTGCAATNGGGTCNAGTGGNTATGGNAANAAATATCAGGCTTCTTTTTGCGGTTATTTCCCCGCTAAAAATCCTNTATACAGNTGTATAGTTGTTATCCAAGGTCCTACGAAAAATATTTTCGGTTCAGTCGTTTCAGGTACTGTTTTTAAAGAAATTGCNGATAAGGTATATGCTCATGAATTTAATCAATCCGATCTAGCTATAAAATTACCTGATTACTATCCCTATTCTAGACCCGGTTCTAAAGCTGATTTCATCACAGCAGCAAAATCTATGAACATACCATTAGAGGATAAAAGCTTGTCTAATGCAAGCTGGATAAATACAAATACTGGTAGTAAAGCCATTAAGATTACAGACTCAAAAGAGGTGAAAGGGTTAATACCTAATGTAGTAGGTATGGGTCTGGTTGATGCAGCCTATTTGCTTGAAAAAAAAGGATTAGTAGTGCATGTTGAGGGGGTTGGTATCGTGAGGAAACAGTCCTTAAGAGCAGGATTGAGAATTAAAAAAGGCCAAACCATAAAACTTTTCCTTGCATGAAGTTATTAAGGGAAATTATATACGGTGTAAGTATTTTAGAGATTAAAGGGAATACAAATATTGCCATAGAAAAGCTGACATTTGATTCCAGACAAGTTCAGAATTTATCTCTTTTTGTAGCTGTTGTTGGCTCTAAATCTGATGGTCATGATTTTATTTCAAATGCTGAAAACGCTGGAGTTTCTGCTATAATATGCGAGACCTTTCCCGAAAATCTNAAAGAGGATGTTACTTACATCAAAGTNCCAGATTCTTCCTCTGCACTAGGACTTATCGCATCAAATTTTTATGATAATCCATCTGAAAAACTACAACTCATTGGAATAACAGGAACTAATGGGAAGACGACTTGTGCNACTATCCTATATGATTTATTTCGTTTGTTAGGTTTCAAGACAGGTTTGATTTCCACCGTTAACATAAGGGTTCTTCACAAAACTTATCCGTCNACTCATACTACACCAGATGCAATTAGAATAAACGAGGTATTACATGAAATGGTTTCTACTGGATGTACTCACGTCTTTATGGAAGTAAGTTCTCATGCATTAGATCAAAACAGAATTCATGGATTGAAATTTAAAATAGCTGTTTTCACAAACATTTCACGTGATCATTTAGATTATCATAACNCATTTGATGAATANATATCATGTAAAAAGAAACTATTTGATAACCTTTTTGATGATGCTTTTGCCATTATAAATTATGACGATAAACATGGTGAAATTATGGGAGCTAACACCCGTGCAAAGATTATTTCTTTTGGGCTAAAGGGAAATACAAACATTTCAAGCAAGGTTTTAGAAAATGATATTTCTGGTTTAACNTTAGAAATTAANGGTCATGAAATGACATCGAGATTGGTGGGTAGATTTAATGCTTANAATTTACTGGTAGCCTTTGCTGTAGGAAAATATCTAGGTCAAGATGAATTAAGTCTGCTTACCATTTTAAGCTCTGTCAAAGCACCTCAGGGGAGATTTGAATATTTCTTATCTGATCACAAAATAACAGCTGTAATAGACTANGCACATACTCCAGATGCACTAGAAAATGTACTAAAAACATTACTCGACTTAAAAAAAGGAACAGAAAAGTTGATAACTGTTTTTGGTTGTGGTGGAAACCGTGATAAAGGTAAGAGACCATTAATGGGAGAAATAGCATCACGATTAAGTGATCAGGTTTTAATTACNTCNGATAACCCAAGGNATGAAGATCCAGACTCAATAATAAATGAAATATACCATGGTGTTCCTTCAGTTTTAAAAGAAAAAGTTTTTACGGTTACTGATAGGATGGAAGCCATAGAAATGGCATGTAAGATGGCCTCAGCAGGAGATGTCATTTTGATTGCAGGTAAGGGACACGAAAACTATCAAATTATCGGTAATGAATCCCTGCACTTTGATGATATGGAAAATACAATACACATTTTCAAAAAACTAAAGAAATAATGCTATACCATTTATTTACATACTTAAATAATCGTTTTGATTTCCCAGGTTCGGGATTGTTTGAATTTATTTCATTTAAAGCAGCTCTTGCTGTTATAACCTCATTAGTTATCACTCTTGTATTCGGTGGTAGATTAATACGCTTTTTACATCAAAAACAAGTAGGAGAAACAGTTCGGGACTTAGGTCTTGATGGTCAATTAGAAAAAACGGGAACTCCTACAATGGGAGGCATTATCATCTTAGCTGGAATCTTGGTTCCAACACTTTTATTTGCCGATTTATCAAATATCTATATCCAACTGATGTTGATTTCTACAGTATTGTTAGGGGCTATTGGTTTTGTAGATGATTATATAAAAGTATTCAAAAAGAACAAAGAAGGANTAGCAGGGAAATTTAAGGTTTTTGGACAAATTGCTGTAGGCTTAATTGTGGCTTCTTCACTTTATTTCCATCAAGATGTGACGATTAAATCTAAGGTAAATGAATTATCAGTTCAGCAGTTGGAGGCTGATTCTGAAGTGGGTCCGAGTTGGGTTGAAATGAGATCAACTAAGACTACTATTCCGTTTGTAAAGAATAATGAGTTTGATTACAGTTGGTTACTTGTATGGTTGAATAAAGATCTTGAAAAGTATACCTGGATTATATTCATTCCACTGGTAATTATCATTGTTACCGCAGTTTCGAATGGAGCCAATATTACTGACGGATTAGATGGGTTAGCAACAGGTACAAGTGCTATTATTGGAACAACACTAGCCATTTTTGCATATCTATCTGGAAACCTTGTATTTGCTGATTATTTAAATATTCTTTTTATTCCTAACTCATCAGAATTGGTCATTTTCATCAGTTCGTTTGTTGGAGCATGCATTGGCTTCCTATGGTATAATTCTTATCCGGCCAAAGTATTTATGGGCGACACGGGGAGTTTAGCTCTTGGTGGTATTATCGCTGTTTTTGCAATCGCGATTAGAAAAGAGTTGTTAATNCCTGTTTTCTGCGGTGTCTTTTTGATAGAAAACCTGAGTGTCATTCTACAGGTTAGTTATTTTAAATACACTAAGAAAAAATATGGCGAGGGAAGACGAATTTTTCTAATGTCTCCNATACACCACCACTATCAAAAAAAAGGTGTTCATGAAGCCAAAATAGTAGCAAGATTCTGGATTCTAGGAATTCTACTTGCAGTTCTCTCAATTGTAACCCTGAAGATCCGGTAAATGTTTAGTGCTGAAAATATCGTTGTTTTGGGTGCAGGTAAAAGTGGTGTTGGTGCGGCTGTTTTAGCACAAAAAAAAGGAAAAAATGTATTTGTTTCGGATGCTTCCTCTATCACATTAGAATATAAATCAATACTCAATAACTATGATATTAAGTGGGAAGAAAATGGTCACAGTGATTATATACTAGACAAAGCTGAAAGTGTAATAATAAGTCCTGGGATTCCACCTTCATCCCCATTCGTTCAAAAGATATCTTCTTTAGGAATTCCCATAATTTCAGAAATTGAGTTTGCATATCATTACTGCAATTCTAAAAAGATATGTGTAACTGGAAGCAACGGTAAAACCACCACCACTTTATTAATTACTCATTTATTAAATAATGCTGGTTTGAGTGCAAAGGCAGTAGGAAACGTAGGCGAGAGTTATGCCATGTCCGTNGCTATTGANCCTCCAGATTACCAGGTTATTGANTTAAGCAGTTTTCAGTTAGATTTTATGTTCTCTTTTAANGCAGATATTGCCTTGCTGCTAAATATTACTCCTGACCATTTAGACAGATATGAAAATTCATTTGATCTGTATGTCAACAGTAAGTTTAGAATAACTCAAAATATGACTGTAAATGATCATTTCATTTACAATTATGATGACCCTGTTATCAAAGAAGCATTAGCAAAAAGAAATTTAGAATGTCAAACTCACCCAGTATCCATATTTCAAAAAGATGGTGTGGATTCTTGGCTTGATAAGGAATCCATAATAATAAAAATAAACAACCAAAAACAAACAATTATGTCAATACATCAACTGGCCCAGCAGGGCAAGCACAATGTATTCAATTCCATGGCAGCGGGAATCGCGGCTAAGGTGTTGGATATAAGAAAAGAGATTATTCGCGATAGTTTAAGCGATTTTCAGAATGTAGAGCATCGCTTAGAAAAAGTAGCAAAAATTCATGGTATAGATTTTATTAATGACTCAAAGGCTACCAATGTAAATGCAACATGGTATGCATTAGAGAGTATGCAAAAACCNACNATTTGGATNGTTGGAGGTGTGGATAAAGGAAATGATTATTCATCCCTTAAAGGNTTAGTAAAACAAAAGGTGTTAGGAATCATTTGCTTAGGCAAAGAGAATAATAAAATTCAGGANGAGTTTGGAGAAATTGTATCTCCAATTTATGAAGCTCAGTCTGCGTCACAAGCCGTTCAAATTAGTTACAGAATAGCCAAAAAGGGCTATGCNGTTTTACTGTCGCCTGCATGCGCAAGTTTTGATCTNTTTAAGAATTATGAAGACAGAGGTCATCAATTTAAAAAAGCAGTCAGATCACTTTAAATCCAATGATATGAACAAAATTAAAGAAAAAACAACCAGCTTATTAGTACAAAATAGACTACAATCTTTAGCTTCGTTTTCTTCTATTGAACACCGATTAGAAGTAATTCGTGAAAAGAATGATGTCCTATGGATTAATGATTCAAAGTCTACTGATATGGGAGCATCTTGTTTTTCATTAGAAAATTTACATGAAAATATCATCTGGATTGTAGGATACGATGAAAANAAAAGAAACTTAGATATTGTAACGGATGTAGCTATTGATAAAGTAGATCAAATTATATGTTATGGCCATTTTGAAACGGAAATTAAATACCATTTTGCATCCAAAATAAAATATGCTTATAAAAAAGAATTGANCGAGGCTATCCAACTAGCTCATTCCAATGCAANACCAGGTCAAATCGTGCTTTTTTCGCCTGCTTGTACTAGTTTCCTTAACTATAAAAATTTTAGAGAAAGAGGTTATCATTTTAAAACCCTTGTTGCTCAATTATAAAACGTGCAAAAGTTTATTGAAAAATATATAAAAGGGGATAAAGTCATATGGACTATTATTGTTGTATTATCTCTTTATTCACTTGTAATGGCTTACAGTTCCAGTTCTAATTTAGCTTTTAGATTAGCAGGTGGGAATGTGGTCCCTTTTTTAATTAAGCATTTGTTAATATTGATGATNGGGATTGTAATCATCATCTATCTACAGTTTTTCAATTTTAAGTATTTTTCAAGGCTTTCACAAATAGGTATTTTTATTTCAATTGTATTGCTTTTTGTTACCTTATTATTTGGTGTAAATAAAGGAAATGCCTCTAGGTGGATTATGGGGTTTCAGCCTTCTGATTTAGCTAAGTTGATTCTCGTAATATATGTGGCTAGAATGTTGGTGCACAAAAAGGAAGTTATCAAAGATTTTAAATTAGGCATAGCTCCTATTTTATGGCCTATAGTTATTATTTGCGGATTAATTTTACCAGCTGATTTTTCAACGGCAGCTATGTTGTTTATTGTTTGTTTTATTATGCTGTTTGTTGGAGGTGCAAAGTTGAANCATTTATCTGCAATGATTGGAGTTTCNATTGCCGGTTTTGCCATATTGATTTTNTTAAATTTAGCTTTTCCNGGCTTATTGCCTAGAGTAGATACATGGCAAAAAAGAATTACCAGTTTTGAAAGTGGAAGTCAAAAAGAAAATTACCAAGCTGAAATGGCTAANAGAGCTGTGGCTAATGGTTTTTTATTTGGAAAGGGACCNGGGAAGGGTCATGTAAAAAACGACTTGTATTCTGCNCAATCTGATTTNATATATGCATCCTCAATNGAAGAGTTTGGATCTATTTTTGGTGGTTTAGGTTTAGTCATAATGTACACGATTCTATTTTTTAGATCCATTCGAATAATGAATAAAACTGAAAGTTTATTTGGAGCTTATGTCGTATTTGGATTGAGTTTTTTATTGGTTTTTCAATCTTTAATNAACATGGGTGTTGGGGTTAATTTATTCCCAGTTACAGGGCAGCCGCTTCCTCTCATAAGCATGGGAGGTACTTCCATTATTTTTAGTTGCGTTGCCTTAGGCATAATCATTAATGTGAGTAGAACGGTTTACAAAGATGCTTAAATGAAAAAGTTGAAGTTTATCATAAGTGGTGGAGGAACAGGTGGACATATTTTTCCGGCTCTTGCAATAGCTCAAGAACTAGAACATAAATTTTCAAATTGTGAAATTTTATTTATTGGGGCAAACGGTAGAATGGAGATGGAAAAAATTCCAGATGCTGGCTACACTATCAAAGGGCTTGATGTAGTAGGAATACAACGATCATTTTCAATTAACTCATTAATAAAAAATTTCTCTTTTCCTGTTCGTCTACTCAAAAGCTTAATTGCAGCTAAAAAAATTATAAAATCTTTTAATCCTGATGCAGTCATTGGTGTAGGAGGTTATGCTAGTGGTCCAACCTTAAGAATGGCAAATAGACTAGGTATTCCCACTTTAATTCAAGAACAGAACTCCTACGCAGGATTGACGAATAAATGGCTAAGTAAAAAAGCACATAAAATATGTGTGGCCTATGAGAACATGGATCAATTTTTTCCAAAAACAAAACTTGTCTTAACAGGCAATCCTGTTAGAAAGGATTTAATGGACATTGGTCAAAAAAGTGATTTGGCAATAAAACATTTTAATATTGATAAAGGATATAAAGTCATTCTAGTCGTAGGAGGAAGTTTAGGAGCCAAATCCATTAACGAGGGTCTATTGTCTTCTTTAGATGTGTTAAAAAACCAACCTGTTCAACTCATATGGCAAGTAGGTAAACGGTATTTTGATCAACTTACTAATAATAAAAAATTAAAAGAATATAAAAATGTTCAGGCTATGCCTTTCATTAAAAAAATGAATTTGGCATATGAAGTTGCTGACTTAGTCATTTCTAGAGCTGGGGCTCTATCCATTAGCGAAATTACGTTAACGGGAAAAGCTAGTCTTTTAATTCCGTCACCCAATGTCGCTGAAGATCACCAGCGAAAAAATGCNATGGCATTGGTAAAACAAAAGGCAGCTGTTTTGGTNAATGACAATGAAACTAGAACGGTATTGNANAAAGCACTGGTGTTATTAAAAGATGAAAGGCAGATTTTAGAAATCTCAAGAAACGCNAAGAGNATGGGNAAACCAAATGCTGCAAGGGATATAGTAAACGAAATCGAAAAACTTATTTAAATCCATTGAATTTAGAGAGNATAAATAGAGTTCATTTTATTGGAATTGGTGGTATTGGTATGAGTGCTTTAGCAAAATTCTTTTTGTACAAGGGAGTAGAAGTTAGCGGCTATGACAGGTCAAAAACGGAAATAACATTATTGTTAAGTAATCTTGGATCTCATATTATTTACCATGATGATATATCTTCGATTAAGGATATTGAATCAGTAGATTTAGTTGTTTTCACTCCAGCCATTTCGTCTAACAACGTACAACTAAATCATTTTAAAAAGACTAATATTCCAGTTCATAAAAGAGCATATATCTTAGGAGAAATTACAAAGTCATATCAAACCATTGCTGTTGCTGGAACACACGGTAAAACCACAACTAGTTCAATTGTGGCTCATTTACTACACCAAAATAATTGTGGAGGGGTTTCGTTTATTGGAGGGATTTGTACAAACTATAATTCNAACATTCTGCTTCAGGAAGGTCAAAACGCGGTAGTAGAGGCTGATGAGTATGACCGATCTTTTTTGCAGCTACATCCAAGTGCCATCATTTTAACTTCAATGGATCCAGACCATTTGGATATTTATGGTGATGAAGAATCAGTAACAGAAGGATTTAAATTATTTGTTGATTTATTAAAAAATGAANATAGNCTGTACGTTCAGGAAGATTTAAAAAATCAATTTCCAACTGCATTAACATATGGTTATCAAACTTCATCTACATTATTTGTTTATGACGTAAGGTTAAAAGAAGGTTATTACATTTTTAATGTGAACTACAAGGGNGTAGTCTATGAAAATTTTGAATTTCATTTACCTGGCAGACACAATTTACTGAACGCTGCTGGAGCTATACTTAGTTGTTTAGAATGGGGTGTGTCATTTGAAAAATTAAAAAGTGCACTTGCAAATTTCAATGGGGTAAAGAGAAGATTTGAGATACATCATAATGATGGTCAAAGAGTATATGTAGATGATTATGCACATCACCCTAATGAAATAAAGGTACTGTATGAGGGTCTTAGAGAATTTTATCCAGATTACAAACTTATTGGTGTATTTCAACCTCATTTATATTCTAGAACCCGTGATTTTTTAATGGAATTTCAAAGTGTATTAAGTGAATTTGACACCTTATTTGTGATGCCAATTTACCCAGCTAGAGAAATACCTATTGAGGGTGTTAATGCCGAAGTATTGTTAGAGGGTATCGAAATGGATCAAAAATCANTATTAGTCAGTGAAAAAGATCTTTATATGGCATTAAAACAAGAAGAAAAGTTTGTTGTTTCTACTATCGGAGCTGGTGATATCGATCGTTTAATAAACCCTCTTAAATATTTTCTAAGTGAAATTAGTTAGAAAAATCCTANCCATATTTTTTTGGATTGGAGTCATTTCAATATGGGTTGTTTTGACTGCGTTTGTAAACAATACACATCATCATATTGTTTATAATTCCCTAGAAATTAAATTCACTAAGGACAATGAGCATCAATTAATAAAAAAGTCAGATGTAATCGAAATCATTAAAGATTTAGGACTAGTACAGGGNGTTACATTAAATGAAGAGATCAATACTCGAGAAGTTGAGAAGAAATTAAATACTCATTTTGCACTAGAAAATGCAGAAGTTTATTTTTTGAATACGGGAAAATTAAATGTCAATTTAAGTAAGCGTACACCAATTGCAAGATTAATAGCTAATGATCCAAGAGATAATGTATACATAGATGAGCATGGCCTATTGATGAGAACAAGTGATTCTTATGTGGCCAAATTACCTCTATTTTCAGGTGAATTTAAATGGTCAGATTCTAATCTTGTTAGTAATGTAAATGGAAGTCTACTTAGTGAAATCTACAATATGAGTAGAATAATTAACAATGACCCGTTCTTAAAATCTCAAATAGTTCAAATTCACATAAATAATAATGGGTACTTTGAACTAATTCCAAGAATAGGTAATCATAAAATCTTATTTGGATCTAGTGATAATATGGAAAAGAAATTNAAAAAAATAAAACTCTTTTACACTGAAGGACCTTCGCCTAAAGAGTTGAATTTATATGATACACTTAATGTGATGTTTAACGATCAAATTGTTTGCTCAAAAATTAATTAATATGGATGCACCAGAAATTGTTGTTGGCTTGGATATTGGAACGACTAAAATTGCTTGTCTTGTAGGTAGGAAAACNGAACANGGNAAAATTGAAATTCTTGGAGTTGGAAAAGCTCCTAGTTTAGGAGTTACANGAGGAGTTGTTTCCAATATTGAAAAAACAGTTCAATCCATTAGAGCTGCAGTNGAGGAGGCAGAAGCAAAATCAGGCATAGAGATTAATGTGGTGAATGTGGGAATTGCAGGTCAACATATAAAAAGTTTACAGCACCGAGGTATGATTACTCGTGATACCATAGATGAAGAAATTTCACAAAAAGATGTGGATGAGTTAATAGATGATATGTATAAATTGGTGATGATGCCTGGTGAGGAAATCATACATGTATTGCCTCAGGAATATATTGTTGATAGGGAACCTGGAATTAAGGATCCAATAGGAATGTCAGGGGTTCAACTTGAAGCTAATTTCCACATCATAACAGGTCAAATTGCTGCTGCAAAAAATATTTTTAAATGTGTAAATAAGGCAGGATTAGAAGTTGCTGAACTCATTCTTGAACCCTTAGCTTCTTCTTCGGCTGTTTTGAGTGAAGAAGAAAAAGAGGCTGGAGTGGCTTTAATTGATATTGGAGGTGGTACAACAGATATCGCTATTTTTCACGATGGTATTATTAGACATACTGCTGTGATTCCATTTGGAGGCAATGTGATTACCGAGGATATCAAAGAAGGTTGTACCATTATGCAAAGACAAGCTGAATTGCTTAAAACTAAATTTGGAGCAGCATTACCTCAAGCTACTCAAGATAATGAAATCGTATGTATCCCTGGGCTAAGAGGAAGAGATCCTAAAGAAATATCGGTAAAGAATTTAGCCAACATCATTAGTGCTAGAATGTCTGAAATAATCGAACATATTTATTTTGAAATTAAGAATTCCGGATTTGATAAAAAATTAATAGGTGGAATTGTAGTTACAGGTGGAGGTTCTCAGTTAAAGCATATAAATCAGTTAATGGAATTTACGACTGGAATTGATTCCAGAATAGGATATCCCAATGAACATTTAAGCGCAAATACCAACATAAATGTGACATCCCCACTATTTGCAACTGGAGTAGGATTAGTAGCAAAAGGGTTTGAACAATTTGAATTGTTAAAAGCTAGAAACGAAAAAATAAGTACAAGAATGCACTCTCAAAAGTATAGAGGTGGATTCTTTGAAAAAATTAAAACATTTTTTGACGAAAAAGTAGATTAATCTAAAAACAGAAATTATGATGAGATTCGATATGCCAAAAGAACAATCTTCCATTATCAAAGTAATTGGTGTTGGAGGTGGCGGAAGTAATGCTGTAAATCACATGTATAGACAAGGAATCAAAGGAGTTGATTTCATAGTTTGTAACACTGATCACCAAGCTTTGGATATAAGTCCTGTACCCACAAAAATTCCATTAGGACAAAGNTTGACTGAAGGTAGAGGTGCGGGATCTATTCCAGAAATAGGAAAAAATGCAGCTATTGAAAACTTGGACGAAATAAAAGATATNCTAGCAAAGAATACAAAAATGATTTTTGTTACAGCTGGAATGGGTGGAGGAACTGGTACAGGTGCTGCGCCTGTAATCGCTCAAACCGCTAGAGATATGGGCATTTTAACGGTTGGAATTATAACCGTACCATTCACCTTTGAAGGCCGAAAAAGAAGAACTCAGGCAGAGGATGGAATAGAGCAGATGAGAGACGCTGTNGATACACTTTTGGTCATCAATAACGATAAGTTACGAGAAATGTTTGGAAACCTTTCNCTCGTAAACGCATTTGAACAAGCTGATGATGTATTGGCCATTGCTGCCAAAGGAATAGCAGAAGTCATTTCTGTAACAGGCCAAATCAATGTTGACTTCAATGATGTCAATACNGTTATGAAAGATAGTGGTGTAGCTATCATGGGATCAGCTGAAGCNGAGGGAGATGACAGAGCAACCAAATGTGTGGAACAAGCATTAAGTTCTCCTCTATTGAATGACAATAATATTGAAGGAGCAACTTATGTATTACTGAACATTACTTATGGAGATAAGGCTGTTTTAATGGATGAAATTTCAGATATCACAGATTATATACAAGAAGAAGCTGGTAGTACCGCTGATGTAATATGGGGACATGGCCATGATGAAACTCTTGGTGAAAAACTATGTGTTACTATTATTGCAACTGGATTTAAAACCACTCCACACACTGGACTTTCATTTAAAGCTCCTNAGAAAAAGCGTATGAATTTAGAGGATGAAAGACCAACAGAAATTACTCAAGAGATAGAATCTCCGGTTGGAGAAGAAACGAATATTACAGTCGATAAAGAACCAAAACCAGTTGAGGATGTAGATGAAACTACAACAAAAAAGTATTTCTTAGAGGAAGAAGAGGTAGACCACTCTATTGCAGAGNAAAAGGAAAATAGCCAAATTCTAACTGAAAGTAATACGGATTATATTGCACCTACTCCTTCCCCTGAGTTAGAAAAGAATGATGGTAAAATCAGATTTTTATTAGAAGATGATGATGTTGAGGATGAGGTTAGTGAAAAAGAAATTGAATTAAAAGTAGATCAAAATACAGAAGAATCTATATCATTTCAATCTCAAGAGGAAAATAAATTAAACGAAGCAAAAGAAATTATAGACGAAAGATTAGAGAGGATTAAAAAAGCTACACAAAAACTAAGATCTCCTCTAGGGTTAAATGAAATGGAGAATGTGCCGGCTTATAAAAGAAGAAATATCGAATTAGACGATGTCAATCCTTCATCAGAATCTGAAGTTTCCAAATATACGCTTTGGGAAAGTGAAGATGATAATGGTGAAAAAAGAACAGGACTAAGTGATAATAACTCATTTCTTCACGACAACGTGGATTAATAATCATCATGAGCCTAGAAAGTAAGATTGGTAGTGACATTAAGTCTGCAATGTTATCCAAAGACAAAGTAAGATTGGAGGCGCTTAGAGCTATTAAGTCTGCTATTCTTATTGAAAAAACAAAGACAGGTAAAAAAGACGAAATTGAAGATGATCTTTTAGTAAAGATTATAGCGAAGTTAAATAAACAACGGATAGATGCTTATGCCATCTATAAAGAACAAAATAGAGAAGACTTAGCCGAAGAAGAATTACTTCAGTCCAACATATATAAGGAATACTTGCCTAAGCCTGTTTCTGATGAAGAACTTAAAGCTCAAATCAATTCAATCATTTCTAATTTAGGGGCAAGTGGGATGAAAGATATGGGCAGAGTAATGGGTGTGGCAATGAAGAATTTAGGAGGCAAAGCGGATGGATCAAAAATATCATCTTTAGTTAAAGCACTCTTAAGCTAAAATAATGGATTTTATAGATCCTTCAATTGAGGCTTATGCTCTAGAACATTCGGAGAAAGAAAGTGATCTCTTATTTAATTTAAATAGACAAACTCATTTAAAAGTGTTACAGCCCAGAATGCTATCGGGACATCTTCAGGGTAGAATACTAAGCTTTTTGTCTTCCGCAATTAAACCTAAATACATCCTTGAGATAGGCACCTATACCGGCTACAGTGCTTTGTGTATGGCCGAGGGGTTATCTAAAAATGGAAAACTGGTTACCATTGATAAAAATATAGAGTTAGAAACAATGGTAAAAAAATATATTAACGATTCTTCTTATAAAAATCAAATTGAGTTCATTAATGCAGATGCAATTGATGTGATTCCAACCTTAAATTTGGAATGGGACTTGGTGTTTATAGATGCAGATAAGGAAAACTACATTAATT
>NZMV01000023.1 GCA_002694645.1 Crocinitomicaceae bacterium
TTCTTGCCTTTGGCTCAAAAAAAAGAATAGATGCTAACATAACTAGCGATTCTTTATCAAGCGATGGTGACTTAACGATTAGTAGTTTTCAGGCTTCAGGTCTACATACTACTGTAGCTGAATTACAAGACAAAGATGCCCTAGAAGAAAATATTGCTGGCGCAGAAATAGCGTATAAAAATGATTTCCTGACCATAGGAGGGATTAGTACAGTAACCTACTATCGTGGAGAAATAAATCGTAATCTATCTATGTATAGTCAATTTCAGTTTAACAACAACATTAACTGGGTAAATGGAGCGCATTACAGCTTAATCAAACGAAATATTAATGTTTTTGGTGAAGTAAGCAGAAGTCTAAGTGGAGGAAGTGCTCAACTACATGGACTTCTTGCATCTCTACACCCAAATTTAGCGTTATCTATATTGTATCGCGATTATGATAGAGATTTTCAAGGGAATTTTTCAAGTGCTATTTCAGAAAACAGCACCACCATAAATGAGGAAGGACTCTATGCTGGTGTACAATTTAAAATAAATAATAATTGGGAAATTTCTTCCTATTTTGATCAATTTAAGTTCCCTTGGATGAAATACCAAGTTGATAAACCAAATACAACTGGAATAGACGGTTTTTTACAGTTGGTTTACCACCCNTCAAAAAAACTTGATATTTATGGNAGAATTAGACATAGAAATAGGCCATACAATTCACTAAATAGTGATATGGAGTTAAATGAANTTGGTATTGCAGACCAGTGGAACTACAGAATCAATTTTAATGTTTTAATNACAGAATCATTACGTCTTAGAAGCAGAATCGAATACGTAACTTATGAAAGGACCGGAGGTCANACTGAGAATGGATTATTGATAGCTCAGGATGTAATCTATAAACCTAAAGAAAGTAACCTTTCATTCAATGCAAGGTTTGCATTATTTGATACTGATTCTTATAATTCTAGAATTTATAGCTATGAAAATGATGTACTATATTATTTTAGAATTCCTGCTTACTACAATCAAGGNGCTAGATCCTATTTAACCCTTAGGTATCAATTTAAGAAAGGAATAGATCTTTGGTTGAGATATGGAAATTGGTTCTATAGTAATCGCACCAGCATAGGCTCTGGAAATAATCAAATCAACGGTTTTTCAAAATCTGATGTAAGGGCACAACTACGTTTTCAATTTTAATTTTTCTAGAACTGATCTATAATTTGATTAAATGTGTTACTCGACCTCATTGCTTTAGATGCTAATTCATCGTCTGGTAAGTAATATCCCCCAACGTCTTGAGCATTTCCCTGAGTATCTATCAATTCCTTATTTATCTGATCAGAATTTTTATTCAGTGNAGAAAAAAGAGATNTAAAAGTTTTAGCCAATTCTTTATTTTCNTTTTGANTCGCTAAAGCCTCTGCCCAATATAAAGCTAAATAAAAATGACTTCCTCGATTGTCGATTTCACCCAGTCGTCTAGCAGGAGATTTATTTTCTTGTAGTAATTTNTCAGTAGCAAGNTCAAGACACATACCAAGTATTTTACATTTTTCGTCACCATACTTTTCCGCAAAATGTTCTAAAGAAACCGCTAAGGCTAAAAATTCACCTAATGAATCCCATCTTAGGTATCCTTCATTTTCAAACTGCTGAACATGCTTTGGAGCAGATCCACCTGCACCTGTTTCAAATAATCCGCCTCCATTCATTAAGGGTACTATGGATAACATCTTGGCACTTGTACCGAGTTCTAAAATGGGNAACAAGTCAGTTAAATAATCTCTTAATACATTTCCAGTTACAGAAATGGTATCTAACCCTTTTGCTNCTCTGTGTAGTGTATAATTTGTCGCATCAAATGGTGACATGATATGAATCTCTAGATTTTCAGTATCATGATCCTTTAAATAAGTGCGNACTTTAGCAATGAGCTCCTTATCGTGAGACCTATTNTCGTCCAGCCAAAATATAGCNGGAGTANTTGTTGCACGTGCNCTNGACACTGCCAATTTAACCCAGTCTTNTATGGGAGCATCTTTTACTTGACACATTCTAAAAATATCGCTTTCATTTACAGTTTGAGATAAAAGTACATCACCTGTTCTGCTGACGACTTCTACTGTACCATTTGTATCAACCTGAAAAGTTTTATCGTGTGAACCATACTCTTCAGCCTTTTGTGCCATCAAGCCTACATTTGAAACACTTCCCATTGAGGTAGGATCAAAAGCTCCATTTTCTTTACAAAATTCAATAGTGGCTTTGTAAATACTTGANTAACTTCTATCNGGAATCACAGCCAATGTATCTTGTAATTCACCATTTTTNTTCCACATTTTCCCTGAACTTCTTATCATGGCAGGCATAGAGGCGTCAATAATTACATCGCTTGGGACNTGTAAATTAGTAATTCCCTTATCAGAATCCACCATTGCTAAGTCAGGCTGTTCCAAAGAAATAGAATCTATATCTCTATAAATTTGTTCTCTTATTTCATTGGGCATTTCATCTATTTTTGAAAATAAATTACCAGAACCATTATTTACATCTACTCCCGATTCCTTAAGNTCCTGACTGTATTTTTCAAAAATAGAGGCATAAAAAACCTCTACACATTTACCAAAAATNATGGGATCAGATACTTTCATCATAGTGGCTTTCATATGCAAGGAAAATAGCAGGTTTTNATCTTTAGCTTTTANAATCTGATTCTTAAAGAATAGGCCTAGCTTTTCCATATTTAGTGTAGCGGAATCTATTACTTCTCCCTTAATTAGGGAAATATTCTCTTTTAAGNTAATTTCATCGCCATTTTTAGTCTTTAGTATGATATCTACAGTGCAATCATTATGGCAAGTGTAAGATTTTTCACTTCCAAAAAAATCACCATCACTCATACTAGATACTTCGGTTTTTGAGTTTGAGGACCAAACACCCATAGAATGTGGATTTTTCTTTGCATAATTTTTTACTGCTTTAGGTGCTCTTCTATCAGAATTACCTTCTCTTAAAACAGGGTTGACAGCACTTCCTTTTANCTTATCGTAAATTTTCTTTATTTCAACATCCTGCGAATTTTTGGGTTCTTCTGGATAGCTGGGTATNGAATATCCTTTTGATTGTAATTCTTTGATAGCCGCCTTTAATTGCGGAACAGAGGCACTGATATTAGGTAATTTTATTATGTTGGCTTCGTGAGATTTTGCTAATTGACCTAGATAATTTAAATCATCTGAAACGATTTGATTTTCTGATAAATAGGNGGGAAATTGTGATAATATCCTAGCTGCCAAGGAAATATCCTTTAATACTATTTTGACACCAGCTTGCTTTGAAAATGCATTTACAATGGGTAAAAATGAATATGTAGCAAGAGCTGGAGCCTCATCAGTTTTCGTGTAACAAATAATTTTATGATCACTCATAACTAAATTTTAATTGACAAAGAAACAATAAAACATCTATTTTAAGAGATATTTTTTGAAATCGGCTAAATTTCCATTGAATAAATCAAGATCCACTGGTCCTTTAATACCTCGAACAGAACCATTGTCAGAAAACTGCCACAAAGACCAATTTTGATTCCTTAANGGATCTTCAACTTGGTTGTAATTTGCAATCCAAATATGATAATTAGTGAATTCATCTTTTAAATAATCTTTGNAGTAATGTGCTCCTGTATATATGATAGGCTTTATACCGTAATGATCTTCTATTATATTCAGCCAATTTTTAATACCTGTTTTCAGACTTTTAAGGCTTTGAACACTGCTTATTTTTTCAATATCTAAAATNGGNGGAAGATCTCCAGAGGCTAATTTTACATTTTTTATAAAATTACTCGCTTGGTCATTGGAATTTTCGTTAGGTCTATAATAATGATATGCACCTCTTATAAAATTATGTTTCTTAGCCTCTCTGAAATTAGAAGTAAAGAAACGGTCTCTTTTATTTCTCCCAGCTGTTGATCGAACAATTACAAAATTAATTTGGTGTCCATCATTAATCTGAGATACACTTTCCCAATTTATTATGCCTTGATATTCAGATACATCTATCCCATATATATATGGACCTGTAGGTACTTTTGGTGAATAAAAGAATTGAAAAAAGTAGTTTTTAACTTGATTAANAGAAAGAGGTAAGGTGTAAAACTGAAAGGTGAAATAAATAATATTAAGCCCTAACAATATAAAAAACCATCTTTTGTAACGATTTCTTACCTTCTTAGCTACCATTCATTAGCCATTCAAAAATTTAAAATCTTTCGCAGGAAAATAGGCTGTGCTTGCCAATTGTTCTTCAATCCTTAATAATTGATTGTACTTAGCCATCCTATCCGATCTTGAGGCAGAACCTGTTTTAATTTGCCCAGTATTTAANGCTACTGCTAGATCAGCGATGGTATTATCTTCCGTTTCACCGCTTCTATGACTCATTACAGCTGTGTAACCTTTTTTTAAGGCTAGGTCTACAGCATCAATGGTTTCAGAAAGACTTCCAATTTGATTTACCTTTATTAATATTGAATTAGCCGTATCCTGTTCTATTCCTCTTTGGAGTCTTTTTGTATTTGTAACAAATAAATCATCTCCGACTAATTGACATTTATTTCCAATTTTTTCGGTTAACATCTTCCACCCTTCCCAGTCATCTTCATCAAGTCCGTCTTCAATTGAAATAATAGGGTACTTATTGACCCAATCTGTCCAGAANTCAACAAGCTGTTTTGAATCCATTANATCTCCAGTTGATTCGAAGGTGTATTTATCTGTTTTTTTATCAAAGAACTCAGATGATGCTGCATCTAAGGCAATCCAAATATCTTTTCCTGGTGTATATCCAGCAGCTTTGATAGCTTCCAAAACAACTTCTATAGCTTCTTCATTNGAGCCTAGAGCAGGAGCAAATCCACCTTCATCACCCACATTAGTGGACATTCCATTTTTCTTNAATACATTTTTAAGGTGATGNAATACTTCTGTTCCCATTCTAAGTGCTTCACTAAAGCTAGAGGCACCGAANGGCATAACCATAAATTCTTGAATATCTATCTTGTTATCTGCATGAGAACCTCCATTCAATATATTCATCATTGGAACTGGCAAAGTAGTGGCATTTACACCTCCTATGTAGCTATATAATGGTCTTCCCAACTCTGAGGCAGCTGCTTTTGCACATGCCAATGAAACGCCCAAAATAGCATTAGCACCAAGCTTAGATTTGTTTGGAGTACCGTCTAAATTGATCATGGTTTGATCGATTACTCTTTGTTCAAATACAGAAANTCCTTTTAACTCATCACTTANGATCGTATTTACATTCTGAACCGCTTTTAAAACGCCTTTNCCCATATANATTCCTTTATCCCCATCTCTTANCTCTACTGCTTCATGAATTCCAGTTGAGGCCCCTGAAGGAACCGCTGCTCTACCAAAACCACCATTTGATGTGTACACATCAACTTCNAAAGTAGGNTTNCCTCTTGAATCTAAAATTTGCCTTGCATGTATNTATTCTATAAATCCCATATTTTTAGTTTACTAATTCTAATTTACTTTTTGATACCACATCTACAAATTGATCAAANAAATACCTTGAATCATTTGGCCCNGGTGATGATTCCGGATGATATTGAACTGAAAAAGCTTTTTTATTCTTTATGGAAATACCTGCAACTGTTTGATCATTTAGATGAATGTGTGTTAACTCGATATTATCACTATTATCCACCGCAGACTTTTGAACGACAAATCCGTGATTTTGTGATGTGATTTCACATTTACCTGTCATCAAATTTTTAACTGGATGGTTAATNCCTCTATGCCCATTATGCATTTTTTCTGTTTTTAATCCTTGAGAAAGTGATAAAATTTGATGACCTAAACAAATTCCAAAAATNGGGTAGTCTTTTTCAACTAATTGCTTTACAACCTCTATTTGCTCCTTTAACGGTTCTGGGTCTCCAGGACCATTTGACAACATTATTCCATCNGGATTGAACGCTTCAATTTCNGAAAGTGNTGTATCANAAGGNAATACTTTCACCGTACAATCTCTATCAACCAAACACCTAATGATATTTTTTTTGACACCATAATCTATCAAAGCAATATTAAATTTTCCATTGCCTTCGGTATAGGTAGATCTTGTTGAAACTTTGGATGCTAATTCAAGTCCTTTCATATTTGGTGCATCTTTAAGTTTTGACTTTAATTCTTTGACGTCAAGATTTTCTGAGGATATAATGGCATTCTGAGCTCCATTTTCTCTGATATGACTTATGAGGGCTCTTGTATCCACATCTCTTATTCCAACTACATTATCTTTTACCAAAAAATCGTGAAGTAAAGTAGACTTGTTTCCATATCTTGAATAATGACTAGCAAATTTCTTTACAACCAATCCTTTAATTTGGGCATTGCCAGATTCAATTTCTTCTTCATGAGCTCCATAATTTCCAATATGTGCNTTAGCCATGGTAANGATTTGACCATGATATGAAGGGTCGGTAAAAATTTCTTGATATCCAGACATNCCCGTATTAAAAGCAATTTCACCGGTAGTAGTTCCAATTTTTCCACAGGCATTTCCTTTAAATGTAGTTCCATCTGCTAATATTAATATCGCTGGTGTATTGTTAGTTTGCATCTTACAAAAGTAATTGTTACTTGAGATTTTAATAATTTATTTATGAACAAAAAAAAGGGTAGTTATTAATAACCACCCTTTTCAATTAAATATATAGTTTCATTTAATCTTTGTTTTTATCTTTTTCGGAAGATTCGTCTTCTTTTTCATCTAAGGTGTCCTTCTTTTTTTCCGCCTTTGTTTCATTTGCAGTGTCCTCAGATTTTTCTTCTTTATTTTCATCAATCACTTCAACCTCCTCTGTTTCAATAATTTCTGCATCTTCAATTGGAGCTAGGTCAGAAACGGGTGCTGATGAGGTGGTTTTCTTACCTCCTCTTCTTCTTGTCTTCTTTTTCTTAACTTGATCTTTTGTTAGTAACTCATTAAAATCAACTAGTTCAATCATAGCCATTTCAGCGTTATCACCCAACCTGTTATTTAGTTTTATAATTCTAGTATAACCTCCTGGTCTATCACTTATCTTTGGAGCTACGTCTCTGAAAAGTGTGGAAGATGCCTTTTTGTCTTTTAAATAACTGAATACAACTCTTCTGTTGTGAGTAGTATCATCTTTAGACTTAGTTATCAAAGGCTCTACATACTTTCTCAGAGCTTTAGCCTTAGCAAGTGTTGTATTTATTCTTTTGTGTTCAATCAATGAACAGGCCATATTAGCTAGCATTGCACTTCTGTGCGCTGTCTTTCTGCTTAAATGATTTATTTTTTTACCGTGTCTCATATCAATTTATTTAATACGTCCTACGAATTAATCTCTATCCAATTTGTATTTAGAAACATCCATACCAAATGATAAACCCTTTGATTCAATTAAGTCATCAAGTTCGGTAAGTGATTTTTTTCCAAAGTTTCTAAATTTTAACAAATCATTTTTGTTGTAAGCCACTAATTCTCCTAATGTCTCCACATCAGCCGCTTTTAAGCAGTTTAAAGCTCTAACTGAAAGATCCATATCAACTAATCTGGTCTTTAATAACTGCCTCATGTGCAACGAAGTTTCATCAAACTCCTCAGTTTCTGATTTCTCATCTTCATCAAGTGTGATTTTTTCATCAGAAAATAACATGAAATGGTGAATCAATATACGTGCTGCTTCTTTCAAAGCCTCTTTGGGATGAACTGAACCATCAGTATCAATATCAAAAATTAGTTTTTCATAGTCAGTTTTTTGCTCTACCCTGTAGTTGTCCACTGTATATTTTACGTTTCTTATAGGAGTGAAAATAGCATCAGTAAATATAGTACCTACTGCTGCCGCTTCTGTTTTATTTTCTTCAGCAGGAACATATCCTCTTCCTTTTTGAATGGTGATTTGCATGTTTAATTTAACAGACTTTTCCATGTGACATATAACATGATCTGTATTTAATACTTGGAATGAAGAAGTAAATTTTCCTATATCTCCAGCTGTGAAAGTTTCTTGACCAGAAACGGTAATATTCACCTCTTCTGTTTCTGAGTCTTCGATTTGTCTTTTAAACCTTACTTGTTTAAGGTTTAATACCATTTCAGTTACGTCTTCAACAACTCCTTTGATGGTTGAAAACTCGTGATCAACACCTTCAATTTTGATTGCAGTAATAGCAAAACCTTCTAATGAGTTTAATAATATTCTTCTTAAAGCATTACCCACAGTTATACCATATCCTGGTTCTAATGGTCTGAATTCAAACTGACCTCTAAAGTCAGTTGATTCTAACATAATTACTTTTTCTGGTTTTTGGAAATCTAAAATTGCCATATTTTTAATTTTATTTAACTCTATTATTTAGAGTAAAGTTCTACGATTAATTGTTCTTTAATATTTTCTGTGATTTGTTCTCTTGATGGCTCTGCTTTAACTTCACCTGACATAGCAGAACTGTCCCAAAGAAGCCATTCAGTTACATTATGATCTGAATTCAATGAAGCAGTTACGACTTGTAGAGATTTAGACTTTTCTCTTACACCTACAACATCCCCAACTCTTAAACTGTATGATGGAATATTTACTATTTTACCATTTACAGTAATGTGTCTGTGAGTAACAAGTTGTCTTGCACCTCTTCTCGAAGGTGAAATGCCTAACCTGAATACCACATTATCCAATCTCATTTCACATAACTGAAGTAAAATTTCACCAGTTATTCCAGACTTAGATGATGCTTTTTTAAACATGTTTGAGAATTGTCTCTCAAGAATTCCGTAAGTATACTTAGCCTTTTGTTTTTCAGCTAACTGTATTGCATACTCCGATCTCTTCATCCTCCTTTTGTTAGGACCATGTACTCCTGGAGGGTAATTTTTCTTTTCCAACGCTTTATCAGGACCAAAAATGGGTTCTCTGAATTTTCTAGCGATTTTAGATTTAGGACCTTTGTATCTTGCCATTTATTTAATTGTTATGAAAAGTTATCATGAATTAAGGTCTTTATCCTTCGATGACAAACTCTTCTGGTTTATTGATTTATACTCTTCTTTTCTTAGGTGGTCTACATCCATTATGAGGAATAGGAGTTACGTCTACAATTTCTGTAACTTCAATACCACTATTATGTATGCTTCTGATAGCAGATTCCCTACCTGCACCAGGACCTTTTACAAAAACTTTTACTTTTCTCAACCCAAATTCAAATGCTTCCTTTGAACAATCTTCTGCAGCTACCTGAGCAGCATAAGGAGTGTTTTTCTTAGATCCTCTGAATCCCATTTTACCAGCTGACGACCAAGAAATTACTTGGCCTTTGTCATTNCANAGTGAAATGATGATGTTGTTGAAAGAAGCTTGNATATGAGCTTCTCCNACTGGGTTAATTTGAACGTTCTTTTTCTTTTTTGATTGCTTTGCCATACTGCCTATGCTTTAGTATTATTTAGTTGCTTTTTTCTTATTAGCAACTGTTTTTCTTTTCCCTTTTCTGGTTCTTGAATTATTTTTTGTACGCTGTCCCCTTAAAGGTAATCCTAAACGGTGTCGGATACCTCTTTGAGCACCGATATCCATAAGACGTTTGATATTAAGCTGAACTTCTGATCTTAATGCGCCTTCAACTTTATAATTCTCACTGATGAGTTTCCTGATTTTTCCAAGTTGATCATCATTCCAATCTTGTACCTTAATATTTTCGTCAACACCTGCATCACTAAGTATCTTTTGTGCAGTGCTTTTTCCGATGCCAAAAATATAAGTTAAACCTATGACACCTCTTTTATTTTTTGGTAAATCTATACCTGCTATTCTTGCCATGATATTATCCTTGTCTTTGTTTGAACTTTGGGTTCTTTTTATTAATTACATACAATCTACCTTTGCGTCTTACAATTTTGCAATCCGCTGATCGTTTTTTTATGGAAGCTCTTACTTTCATTTTGCTTTATTTGTATCTAAATGTTATTCTCCCTTTTGTTAAATCATATGGAGACATTTCAACTTTAACTTTATCACCAGGAAGAATTCGGATGTAATTCATTCTCATTTTCCCAGAAATATGAGCAGTAATAATATGACCATTCTCTAGCTCAACTCTGAACATAGCATTAGATAATGCTTCAGTGATGGTTCCATCTTGCTCTATTGATGTTTGTTTTGCCATATTAATTACTTTTTTCTTTTACTACTTTTTCAATTTCTTCAAATGATGATAAAACTTCAGTTTTTCCGTTAGTCAATATTGCTACATCATGCTCGAAGTGGGCTGATGGCAATTTATCCTTTGTAACTATTGTCCAGCCATCTGCAAGTTGTGTAACTTCTTTTCTACCTAAATTAATCATAGGTTCTATGGCTAAAACAATACCTGGCTTTAGTTTATGACCTTTTCCTTTTCTACCATAATTTGGAACCTCAGGTTTTTCATGTAAACCTCTTCCCAGTCCATGGCCCACAAGCTCTCTGACCACACCGTACCCATTTTTTTCAGCGTGATGTTGAACAGCAAATCCAATATCACCAATTCTATTTCCAGAAACAGTCTGCTGAACAGCTAAGTCTAAACAGGCTTTTGTCACATCCAAAAGTTTTTTGACTTCTGCACTAACTTCACCGACTTCAAAAGTATAAGCTGAATCTCCATAAAACTCATCCAATAACACACCACAATCAATGGATACAATATCTCCGTTTTCTAGTGGTTTATTATTAGGGATCCCATGTACAACTGCTTCGTTAACAGACGTGCAAAGTGAGTTAGGGAATCCACCATATCCAAGAAACCCAGGTTTAGCACCGTGATCTCTAATGAATTCTTCAGCAAGGTTATCTAGTTCCAAAGTAGAAACTCCAGGCTTAATTTTTTTAGCAACTTCTGCTAAAGTTTTACCAACAAGTAAAGAACTTTTTCTAATTCGTTCTATCTCTTCTCCAGTTTTATAAAAAATCATGGAAAAGAAGTTTTTAAAGGGCCTGACTCATAGTCACTGCTGACGCTGAGGACCTACCCTTAATTCTACCACCTTTTATCAATCCATCATAATGTCTATTCAATAGGTGACTTTCAATTTGTTGTAAGGTGTCTAAAACAACACCTACCATAATAAGTAATGAAGTTCCTCCAAAGAAGTATGCAAAACCTTGTTGAACTCCGAAATTCATTGCAAATGCGGGTAAAATTGCTATTATACCTAGGAAAATAGAACCAGGAAATACCAATCTAGAAATTAAACTATCTATGAAATCTGCCGTCTTTTTACCTGGCTTAACTCCAGGAATAAATGATCCATTTCTTTTAAGCTCATCAGCCATTTGATTAGGATTCATCATTATTGCTGTGTAGAAATAGGTGAAAACAACTATTAGAAGAAAGAATACCGCATTGTACCAAAATCCTTGGATATTGGAAAACGTAGCTCCGAATGAGGTATTTTGAAAAATCAATGAAGGAAGGAACATCAATGCCTGAGCAAATATAATTGGCATCACACCAGCTTGATTAATTTTCAAAGGAATATAACTACGTTGACCTCCAGCCAAAGCCTGTCTTGAACCTCTTCCAATTACTCTTTTTGCAGTATGAACAGGTATTCTTCTTGTTCCTTGCACAAGTAAAATAGTTACTAATATAACCACTAATAATATGACAAGTTCAACTAATAATATGACTAATCCTCCGTCATAAATTTTAGCACCTAGTTCTTGAAAGAAAGATCCAGGTAGACCAGCAATAATACCTATAGTAATAATTAGAGATATTCCATTTCCAATTCCTCTATCTGTAATTCGTTCTCCTAACCATGTTACAAACATGGTTCCCGCAGTTAAAATCGAGATCGTTTGAATCCAAAAAAGCGGAGATTGACCAAATGTAGGTAAATCAACTGAGCTACCTACATAAGCCCACATGTAACTAGGAGACTGAAATAGACAAATCAAAATCGTAAGAATTCTAGTGTATTGATTGATTTTTTTTCTACCACTTTCTCCTTCTCTTTGAAGACGCTGAAAAGTAGGTACAGCCATTCCTAGTAATTGCATTACAATAGATGCGGAGATGTAGGGCATGATACCAAGAGCCATAATTGATGCTCTAGAAAAAGCCCCACCAGCAAACATATTTATCAAATTTAGGATACTATTATCACCCCCACCTGAAGCATTTAGCTGTTCTACATCGATACCAGGTAAAACTATGTAAGAACCAATTCTATACACTAAAATAAGAAGAAGTGTATAGGTGATTCTCTTTTTTAGTTCATCAACTGTCCAGATTTCTTTTATGACTTTGAACAAATTTTTCATTCAGCTTTTGATTTCTTTTTTTCGATTAATTCAGCTTTTCCACCTAGATCTTCAATAGTAGATTTTGCTTTTGCAGAAAACCCATGTGCTGAAATAGAAATTTTAGATTTTAATTCACCTCGACCTAAAATTTTAATTAAGTCTTTTTTGTTCGCTAAACCATTCTCAACCAAATATTCTGGTGTTATTGATTTGGGCTTAGTTTTATCTACTAATGCTTGAATAGTATCAAGGTTTATTCCTTTATATTCAACTCTATTAATATTCTTGAATCCAAATTTAGGAACTCGTCTTTGAAGAGGCATTTGACCACCTTCAAAACCTATTTTAGTCTTATAACCAGATCTTGATTTAGCACCCTTGTGACCTCTTGTAGAGGTTCCTCCGTGTCCAGAACCCTGACCTCTACCTACTCTTTTCTTTGATTTGGTAGATCCTTCTGCAGGTTTTAGTGAATGTAATTTCATCTGTTCTAAATTTCTTATTTTTCTATTCTTACTAAGTGTTCAACACGTTTAACCATACCTAAGATTTGTGGAGTAGCTTCATGTTCAACTGTTCTATTTATTTTTCCTAGGCCCAAAGCCTTAAGTGTTAATTTTTGTCTACCAGTTCTATTGATAGCGCTTTTAACTTGAGTTACCTTAATCTTTCCCATAACTTACAATTAACCGTTATAAACTTTTTCTAAGCTAACACCTCTCTGTTGGGCAATACTGTTTGCATCTCTAAGCATAGACAAGGCCTTAAAAGTTGCTTTGACTACGTTGTGAGGATTTGATGACCCTTGTGATTTCGCTAATACATTTTTAATTCCTGCACTTTCCAAAACGGCACGCATGGCGCCACCTGCAATTACACCTGTACCTGCAGACGCAGGTTTAATAAAAACTTGTGCTCCAGAGTATTTTGTTTTAATGGAGTGTGGCAAGGTCTCATTTACAACTGAAACCTTAATTAAGTTTTTCTTAGCATCTTCAACTGCTTTTTGGATAGCTTCTGTAACTTCATTAGCTTTTCCTAGTCCGTGGCCAACGATATTTTTCTCATCTCCAACTACTACAATAGCAGAAAAACTAAAATGTCTTCCACCTTTGGTAACTTTTGTTACCCTATTAATAGCAACGAGTCTATCTTTTAACTCAATATCAGTTGCTCTTATTGTTTTGTTTAAATCTGACATTTTTCTCTATTAAAATTTTAATCCATTTTCCCTAGCCGCATCAGCTAACGCTTTTACCCTTCCGTGAAATAAATAACCATTACGATCAAATACTACTTCTTTTATTCCGGCTTTAGTTGCGGATTCAGCAATCATTTTACCTACTTCTTTAGCCTGGTCTACTTTATTAACTTTCTGACCATTTTCTTCATGTAATGAAGAGGCAGACGCTAATGTATTACCAGATAAATCATCGATGATTTGAGCATAGATTTGTTTATTACTTCTAAAAACAGATAATCTAGGCTTAGTAGCAGTTCCTGAGATAGTTTTTCTAATTCTCTTTTTAATTCTTGCTCTTCTATTTGCTTTAACGGTGCTCATTTTGAATTCTTTTTATTATTTGGCGGCAGTTTTACCTGCTTTTCTTCTAATGACTTCTCCTTTAAATAGAATACCTTTTCCTTTATATGGTTCTGGTTTTCTAAATGATCTAATTTTTGCTGCAACTTGACCTATTAGTTGCTTGTCAAAAGATTCTAATTTGATCATTGGGTTCTTACCCTTTTCAGTTGTAGCAGTTACCTTTACTTGTTCGGGTAGTTCAAATATTATTGGATGTGAGAATCCTAGGGCAAGCTCTAATTTTTGGCCTTGAGCTTTTGCTCTATATCCAACACCAATCAATTCTTGTTCAATAACATATCCCTCAGAAACACCTACAACCATATTGTTTATTAGTGCTCGGTATAATCCATGTTTAGACCTCAAATCCTTCTCATCGTTAGGCCTAGATAATTTAATTTGACCTTCTTCAATGTTGACTTTAATTTGAGGATCAATTGACTCTGAAAGTTCTCCTAGTTTCCCTTTAACGTTAACCACGTTTTCTGCGGATAAGTTTATTTCAACTCCTTCTGGTATTGATATGGGTGCGTTTCCTATTCTTGACATGTCTTATAAATTAATCTACGAAGCAAATTACTTCTCCGCCTACGTTTTGTTTTCTAGCTTCTTTATCTGTAATTAATCCTTTTGATGTAGAAACAATTGCTATTCCAAGTCCATTTAAAACTCTTGGCATATCTTCTACACCAGCATATTTTCTTAATCCTGGTTTACTAACTCTTGTTAAATTATTTATCGCTGGTTGTTTTGTTTTACCATTATACTTAAGGGCGATTTTTATAATTCCTTGTTTATTATCCTCAACTAACTTGTAGTTTAGGATATAACCTTTCTCCATAAGAATTTGAGTCATTTCCTTTTTCATGTTGGAAGCAGGGACCTCAACTACCTTGTGACCTGCACTGATAGCGTTTCTTAATCTTGTTAAATAATCTGATATTGGATCTGTAGTCATTCTTACTAATTTTTTATTACCAACTTGCTTTAGTTATGCCTGGAATCTTTCCTGCTACCGCCATTTCTCTGAAAGTAACCCTAGAAATACCAAATTGTCTCATGTATCCTCTTGGTCTTCCTGTTATTTGGCATCGATTATGCTTTCTAATTCCCATAGAATTTTTAGGTAGCTTCTGTAATTTGTACATAGCTTCCCAATCTCCCTCACTTTGAGCTTTTCTTAGTGAAGCTCTTCTTTCTTCGTACAAAGCAGCAAGTTTTGCTCTCTTGCGCTCTTTAGCTTTCATTGATTCTTTTGCCATAACTTTATTTTTTTGTGAATGGGAAACCGAACTCTTCTAACAAGGCTTTGCCTTCCTCCGTTGTGTTAGCAGAAGTAACAATGGTAATGTCCATTCCTAATATTTTTTTTACTTTATCAATATCTAATTCAGGGAAAATAATACTTTCCGTAATACCTATGGTAAAGTTTCCTCTCCCATCACCTTTAGATTTAACACCTCTGAAGTCTCTTGTTCTTGGAAGAGCAACAGAAATAAGTCTATCTAAAAATTCATACATTTTTTCTCTTCTCAATGTAACCTTAGTACCAATTGGCATTCCCTTTCTAAGTTTAAAGTTAGAAACGTCTTTTTTGGAGTTCACTATCAAAGCTTTTTGACCAGCTATAGAAGATAGGTCTGCTGCTGCATTTTCGATTAACTTTCTATCTGAAACAGCTTCTCCAACTCCTTGGCTAATAACTATTTTTTCAACTTTAGGAACTTCCATTAAGCTCTTGTAGCTGAACTTATCTCTCAAGGCAGGTACAATTTCGTTTGTGTACTTATCCTTTAATCTTGGTGTATAACTCATGAGTCTATTTCCTCCCCAGTTTTTTTAGCAAATCTTACTAACTTATTGTTCTCGTTCATTCTTCTTCCCACTTTAGAAGCTTCACCATTGTGAATTAGCATCACGTTGGAAATATGAATACTTCTATCTTTTTCAATAATACCACCATCTGGATTTGCTTTGTCAGTTTGTGGCTTAACGTGTTTTTTATTAATTACTGAAAGACCCTCTACATAGACTCTCTCCTTTTTGTAATCAACATCTAAGATAACACCTTGTTGACCGCTAGCTGCTCCAGCAATCACTTTGACTGTATCCCCTTTTTTTATTTTTAATTTCGTCTGCATCTATTTAAGATTTAAAGTACTTCTGGTGCTAGAGAGACAATTTTCATAAATTGCTTTTCTCTTAATTCACGAGCAACAGGACCAAAAATCCTAGTTCCTCTCATTTCACCGGTATTATTTAACAATACAACTGCATTATTATCGAACCTTATGTAAGAACCGTCATTTCTTCTAACTTCTTTTTTAGTTCTCACTACGACTGCTCTAGAAACTTGCCCTTTTTTGACATTTCCAGCAGGGGTTGCTTCCTTCACTGTTACAACAACTTGATCACCAATAGAAGCATATCTTCTTTTGGTTCCACCCAGAACTCTAATCACTAAGACTTCTTTGGCTCCACTGTTGTCAGCAACTGTTAATCTACTTTCCTGTTGTACCATTTTAAATTATTTTGCTTTTTCAAGTATTTCTACCAATCTCCAGTTTTTTCGCTTGCTCAAAGGTCTCGTCTCCATGATCTTAACTGTATCACCTTCTGCACATTCATTTTTTTCATCATGGGCAACAAAAGAAGACGATTTCTTAACAAACTTTCCATACTTTGGGTGCTTCACTCTTCTTTCAACCTCAACAGTAATAGACTTATTCATCTTTGAACTCGTCACAATACCCACTCTTTCTTTTCTTAAATTTCTCATAATGCTCATTAATTAGTATTGTCTTGCAATTCCCTTTTTTTTATCTCAGTAAGAATTCTTGCTACGTTTCTTCTGACTGTTCTAATTTCTACTGGATTTTCAATTTCAGCTGTTCTATGGCTCATTCTCATTTTATTCAAATCAACCTGAGTATTATTCAGCATCTCTCTAAGTTCTTCTAGAGTTAACCCATTTAGTTTTATGTTGAATTCCTTTTTCTTCACTTTATAAATCTTAATCAGTTTGTAAAGTCATTTCTGACAATAAATTTTGTTTTTAGAGGAAGCTTTTGTGCTGCCAACCTAAGTGCTTCCTTAGCGACATCATAAGGGACTCCTTCCGCTTCAAACAATACTCTTCCTGGTCTAATAACAGCAACCCAATGGTCTAATGCACCCTTACCTTTTCCCATTCTAACCTCTGCTGGTTTAGAAGTTATCGGCTTGTCAGGAAATACTCTGATCCAAACTTTCCCTTCTCTTTTCATATATCTCGTAACAGCAATCCTTGCAGCTTCAATCTGTCTCGATGTCAAGAACCCTTCATCCATAGATTTAATTCCAAAGGAACCAAAAGCAATTTGACTACCTCTTTGGGCATTCCCTTTGATTTTTCCTTTTTGCTGCTTTCTGTATTTAGTCTTCTTTGGTTGTAACATAGCTTCTATTCTTTATTATCTTTTTCTTGAGTCAGCTTTAGGTTTTCTGTTTCCAGAACCAATATTTGGAGATAAATCTCTCTTACCGTATACTTCACCATTACATATCCAAACTTTGATACCAATTAATCCATAAGTTGTCAATGCTTCCGAAAGAGCATAATCTACGTCAGCTCTAAATGTGTGAAGAGGAATTCTTCCATCTTTATACATTTCGCTTCTTGCCATTTCAGCACCATTTAATCTTCCAGAAATTTTAACTTTAATTCCTTCTGCTCCCATCCTCATCGTAGATGCAATAGCCATTTTGATGGCTCTTCTAAAAGATATCCTAGCTTCAATTTGTCTTGCAATACTGTCAGCAACTAATTTAGCGTCAAGTTCTGGTCGCTTGATTTCAAAAATATTAATCTGAACTTCTTTAGATGTTAATTTTTTTAATTCTTCTTTTAACTTGTCTACTTCAGATCCAGCCTTACCTATAATTACACCTGGACGAGCAGTATTGATAGTGATTGTTATTAACTTCAGTGTTCTTTCAATGACAATCTTAGAGATACTTGCTTTCTGCAATCTTACATTAAGGTACTTTCGGATTTTGTTATCCTCAACCAATTTTGCAGAGTAATCTCTACCTCCGTACCAGTTTGAGTCCCATCCTCTAATGAATCCTAATCTATTTCCTATCGGGTTAGTTTTTTGTCCCATTTCTTTTATTTAAGCTTTATCTATTATTAGTGTAACATGATTAGATCTCTTTCTAATTCTGTGTGCTCTACCTTGCGGAGCAGCTTGTATNCTTTTAAGCATTCTAGCACTGTCAACATGAATGCTTTTAACCACNAAATTTGCCTCTGCTGCATCTTCACCTTCGTTTTTTTGCTCCCAGTTGTTTATGGCAGACAACAATAATTTCTCTAAATTTCTTGATGCATGTTTAGGGCTAAATTTTAAGATGTTTAACGCATTATATACATCTTCACCCCTAACCAAGTCAGCAACTAATCTCATCTTTCTAGGAGAAGTTGGGCAATTGTTAAGTTTTGCAATGGCCATTGACTTTTTTACTTCTTTTAATTTTTCTGAACTATTTCTTTTTCTTGCACCCATTGTTAATGGTTTTTAATTATTTNTTTTTACCTCCATGACCCCTAAAATTTCTAGTAGGAGCAAATTCACCTAATTTGTGTCCTACCATATTTTCAGTNACAAATACAGGTATAAATTTCATTCCGTTATGAACCGCAATCGTAAGATTAACAAACTCGGGNGTAATAGTTGAAGCTCTTGACCAAGTTTTAATAACTTGTCTTTTGCCAGAGTCTTGTGCTTCTTCAACTCTTTTCATTAATTTATAATGAACGAACGGTGGTTTTTTTAGTGATCTTGCCATGCTTTTCTACTTATTTTTTTCTTCTGTCAATTATAAATCTGTTTGAAGATTTCGTTTTACTTCTTGTCTTGTATCCTTTAGCAGGTAATCCTTTTCTTGATCTTGGATGACCACCTGAAGCTCTACCTTCACCACCTCCCATTGGGTGATCAACTGGATTCATAACAACACCTCTTACTCTAGGTCTTCTACCTAACCATCTTTTTCTACCCGCTTTTCCNGATATCTGCAAATTATTTTCTGAGTTAGAAACAGATCCAATTGTAGCTATACAAGTTGTTAAGATCATCCTCACTTCTCCTGATGGTAATTTAATGATAGCATATTTACCGTCTCTTGCGTTTAACTGTGCGAAAGAACCAGCACTTCTTGCAATNGCTCCTCCTTTACCAGGTTTCATCTCAATATTATGAATAATTGTACCAAGTGGAATGTCCTTCAAAAACATAGCATTTCCTACGTCAGGNGTCGCCTCTTTTCCAGAAACTACTTTCTGACCAACCACAAGTCCTTCAGGTGCAAGAATATATCTTTTTTCTCCGTCAGCATACACTAATAAAGCAATTCTTGCNGATCTGTTCGGATCGTATTCAATTGTTTTTACTGTNGCGGGNATGTTATGCTTTGATCTGTTAAAATCTATGACTCTATATTTTCTTTTATGACCACCTCCAATATAACGCATGGTCATTTTACCAGAATTATTTCTACCACCACTTTTACCTGAACCTTTTGTTAAAGATTTTTCAGGNTTGTTTGTAGTAACTTCACTGTAATCACTTACGATTTTGTGACGTTGTCCTGGGGTAGTTGGTTTAAATTTTTTCAAACTCATGATTCCTTATCATTAAATATTTTCGTACAAATCAATTGTATCTCCCTCTTCAAGGGTAACAATTGCCTTTTTAATCAATTTNGTTCTTTGAAATGAAACTCCTCTATTGGTATATTTCATTTTCCTTTTGCCTCCGCCTTGCTTCATAGTGTTAACTGCTTTAACGTTAACTCCATATGCGTTCTCAATGGCATTTTTGATTTCAATCTTGTTTGATTTACTGTTAACTTCAAAGGCATATCTATTTAACCTTTCTCCAAGGTCAGCCATTTTTTCAGTCAATATTGGTTTTAAAATTATATCGTTCATGATTTAAGCCTTAAATTGGTTTTCTATCTGCTCAACAGCTTTTTCAGAAATGATCAGTTTCGCGGAATTTAAAATGTCATATGTGTTCAACTTATCCGCTGTAATAACTTTTGTATTCTTTACGTTTCTAGACGACAATAATGTATTTTGATCCTTTTCACTCGCTACAAATAATGTCCTATCATTATCAACTTTTAGGTTCTTTAAAATTGATACAAANTCTTTAGTTTTAGGAGATTTTAATAACAACTCCTCCATAACCATGATACCTTCCTCNTTAGCTTTGTAAGTTAAGGCTGATTTTCTTGCTAAGGATTTTACTTTTTTATTCAACTTGAAACCGTAATTTCTTGGTCTAGGTCCAAAAACACGACCTCCACCTCGGAACAATGGATTTTTAATAGANCCTGCTCTAGCCGTACCAGTCCCNTTTTGTTTTTTTATCTTTCTTGTACTTCCNATTATCTCACCTCTTTCTCTTGACTGGTGTGTTCCNTGTCTTTGATTNGCTAAATATTGTTTCACGTCTAAGTAGATAGCATGATCATTTGGTTCAATACCAAAAACTTCAGCGTTAAGTTTTACCTTTTTTGCTGTTGCTTTTCCTTGTTTATTCAATACTTTTAATTCCATTATTTCTCAACAATTAAATATGATCCTTTAGAACCTGGAACAGATCCTTTTACTATTAAAATATTTTTTTCAGGAATAACTTTTAAGACCTGAAGATTTATCATTTTCACTCTTTCACCTCCAGTTCTACCAGCCATCTTCATTCCTTTAAAAACTCTAGAAGGNTAGGACGCAGCGCCAATAGAACCAGGAGCTCTCATTCTATTGTGTTGNCCGTGGGTTGCTTGACCAACACCACCAAAGCCATGTCTCTTAACAACACCTTGGAAACCTTTACCTTTAGATGTTCCTGCAACATCAACAAACTCACCCTCTTGGAATTGTTCTACCGTAACAGCATCTCCAAGATTAACATCTTGAAAACCTTTAAACTCTACAATCTTTCTTTTGGGAGTGGTTTTGGCCTTTGAAAAGTGACCAAGCATNGCCTTAGGCGTATTTTTCTCCTTCTTGTCATCGAANCCTAATTGAACAGATTCGTAACCATCTTTATCTTGCGTTTTGATCTGAGTAACCACACATGGTCCTGCTTCTATGATCGTGCATGGTAAGTTTTTACCCTCGGCACTGTAAACGCTAGTCATCCCTATTTTTTTTCCTATGATACCAGCCATTATCTTTATTTAATATTTATACTTTAATTTCTACATCTACACCACTTGGGAGTTCTAATTTCATNAATGCGTCTATTGTTTTAGAAGACGNGCTATATATATCCATTAATCTTTTGTAAGCACACAACTGAAACTGCTCTCTAGATTTTTTATTAACATGGGGAGATCTAAGCACAGTGTAAATTCTTTTGTGAGTTGGGAGTGGAATTGGTCCACTAACCACAGCACCAGTTGATTTTACGGTTTTGACAATCTTTTCAGCAGATTTGTCTACTAAGTTGTGATCGTAAGATTTTAATTTAATTCTAATTTTTTGATTCATGNTAAATAAATTATGCCGTTACAACTCCTTTTGATTTTGCTATAACATCTTCTGAAATATTTTTAGGGGCTTCCGCGTAATGCGAAAATTCCATACTTGACGTTGCTCTTCCGGAAGTTATCGTTCTTAGTTGAGTTACGTACCCAAACATTTCTGAAAGAGGGACCTTGGCTTTTACCACCTTAGATCCAGCTCTGTCATCCATTCCTTCGATTAAACCTCTTCTTCTGTTAAGGTCGCCTACTACATCACCCATGTTTTCTTCTGGAGTTACTACTTCGATTTTCATCATAGGTTCTAAAATGACTGGATTACATTTTGGTAATGCTGCCCTATAAGCCATTTTAGCGCACAATTCAAACGAAAGTGAATCTGAATCCACAGCATGGAAGGAACCGTCAGTTAATGTNACTTTCATGTTATCAACCGGATAACCAGCAAGAACACCATTATTCATTGCATCTTTAAAACCTTTTTCAACNGAAGGAATATATTCTTTTGGAATGTTTCCGCCCTTAATTANATTCTCAAAAATTAAACCTGGGTTTTCGGCATCACCNGGCTCGATAGAAAACACAATATCTGCAAACTTACCNCTACCACCAGACTGCTTTTTGTAAACTTCTCTGTGATCTGCACCAGCNCTTATAGCCTCTTTGTAAGCTACCTGTGGAGCACCTTGGTTGCATTCAACTTTGAATTCTCNTCTCAATCTATCAATAATAATATCTAGGTGAAGCTCACCCATACCAGAAATAATNGTTTGACCAGAATCTTCATCCGTTTTAACTTGAAAAGTTGGATCTTCTTCAGCTAGTTTTGAAAGAGCAAGNCCAAGCTTATCTACATCTGATTGCGTCTTTGGTTCAATAGCTAAACCAATTACTGGATCGGGAAAATCCATAGATTCCAACACAATGTGACTTTTCTCATCACATAATGTATCTCCTGTTTTAATGTCTTTAAAACCAACCAGAGCACCGATATCACCAGCATCTAAAGAAGGAATNTGGTTTTGCTTATTAGCATGCATTTGGAAAATTCTAGAAATTCTTTCTTTCTTACCAGTTCTAGTATTAAAAACATAAGAACCTGAATTTAATTGCCCAGAATATGCTCTTGTAAAGCATAACCTACCCACAAATGGATCAGTTGCAATTTTAAATGCTAGAGAACTGAATGGCTCACTAACAGAAGGCTGTCTGCTAGCCTCTTCNCCGGTGTCAGGATTAGTACCAGTGATAGCTTCTATGTCAAGTGGTGATGGTAGTATTTCCATTACCATATCNAACATAGCCTGAACACCCTTGTTTTTGAAGGCTGATCCACACATCATTGGGACNACTTTACCAGAAATNGTAGCTTCTCTAAGACAATCTAAAATTTCTCTTTCAGTTATGGTCTCAGGAGCATCGAAATATTTCTCCATCAAAGTTTCAGNTTCATCAAATTCAGCTACNGCTTCAAGAAGCTGTTCCCTTAGCTCAGTAGCTTCATCTAGAATATCAGCAGGNATTTCCACTTCTTTGAAACTCATACCGTGGTCATCTTCATTCCAAACAATACCTTTAAAGTTTATTAAATCGACAACTCCTTTAAAATCGTCTTCTGAACCAATATTTATTTGTAATGGTAGAGCATGGCTTCCAAGCATTTCTTTTACCTGCTTACACACGTTTAAAAAATCAGCACCCTGACGATCCATTTTATTTACAAAACCTATCCTTGGTACATTATAGTTGTTAGCCAGTCTCCAATTCGTTTCTGATTGTGGTTCTACCCCATCAACAGCGCTAAACAAGAATACTAAACCATCNAGAACTCTTAGTGATCGGTTAACTTCTACTGTGAAATCAACGTGTCCTGGTGTATCTATAATATTAACATGATAATCTTGATCTCTGTAATTCCAATTAAGGGTAGTTGCAGCTGATGTAATGGTAATACCTCTTTCTTGTTCCTGTTCCATCCAATCCATGGTGGCTGCACCATCATGTACTTCACCTATCTTATGGTTAATACCACCATAGTACAAAATTCTTTCTGTAGTAGTTGTTTTACCTGCATCAATGTGAGCAGCTATACCAATATTTCTTGTGAATTTTAAATCTCTAGCCATNACTTAAAACCTAAAGTGTGAAAATGCTTTGTTTGCTTCTGCCATCCTGTGGGTATCTTCNTTCTTTTTAAATGCACCACCTTCTTCNTTTGATGCTGCAATGATCTCTCCAGCTAATTTCTCGCTCATTGTTTTTTCATTTCGTGACTGAGCGTATTTTATTAGCCATTTAACTGCTAGAGATTTTCTTCTGCTTTCTCTAACTGGAGTGGGAATTTGAAAAGTAGCACCACCAACTCTTCTACTTTTTACTTCAACAGCAGGAGTAATNTTTTCNATCGCTTTNTTCCAAANNTCTAATCCNTTCTCTTCTGTTTTTTGAGAAACGATTTCAATAGAATCATAAAAAATATTGAANGCAATATTTTTCTTACCATCAATCATTANGTTATTGACAAACTTAGTTACTTCAACTTCCTTGAATTTAGGATCTGGAAGTATAATNTTCTTTTTTGCTGTTCTTCTTCTCATTTCTGANTAATATCTTTATTTCTTTTTCGGTCTTTTNGTTCCGTATTTAGATCTTCTTTGCGATCTACCTTCAACACCTGCAGTATCTAATGCACCTCTAACTATATGATATCTAACACCTGGTAAATCTTTAACTCTACCTCCCCTTACTAATACTATACTGTGTTCTTGTAAGTTGTGCCCTTCACCTCCAATGTAAGCATTCACTTCCTTGCCGTTGGTTAACCTAACTCTTGCTACTTTCCTCATAGCTGAGTTTGGTTTTTTAGGTGTAGTTGTATAAACCCTTACACAAACACCTCTTTTTTGGGGACAAGAACTTAAAGCAATTGATTTACTAACTTTTACTTTTGATTGTCTTCCTTTTCTTACTAACTGTTGTATAGTAGGCATTTCTTCTGTTAATTAAATTTTGGCTTGCAAAGGTAGAAGAATAAATTTACAATCCAATACTAATTG